>NZ_JBFTNE010000034.1:0-67629 GCF_056397325.1 Cupriavidus sp. 05N39 | reverse complement strand
CATCAGGGGCGATGGTGTTACGGCAAAACGCCCATGCGCACCTTCCTCGACTCGCTGGAACTCGCCAAGGAGAAACTGATCCCGCATTGAGTCGCGCTTCTCGATTCAACAGCCCGACTATCTGTCAGATCGAGTCCCAGCTAATACACCTTAAGGCGATGTGAGTTTGGCCCCCGGCCGCTCTTTTTGCCTGCCGACGAGGAGGGGGTCGACCCATCCGGCGCGCCTTCTTTGCCTACTTTCTTGGCAAGACAAGAAAGTAGGTCGCCCCCCGCAGGGGGGTGAAACCGCCTTTGACTTTAAGCCTTTGAAGTTGAAGTTAAGCAATTGAAGTTAAGCAGCCACAGTTAGCCAACCGTTAACCAACCCCATCAATCAACGCCGCCAACCCAGGATCCCGCGCAGCAAAAGCATCAAACACCCCCATCGCCCTCAACCCCGGCAACAACCCCACCAAATCCTCCCGCGCCGCCGCCAGCCGACCCGCATCCTCCCCCGGATCATTCATCACCCGCCAGCTAATCAAAAACGCCCCCACGCTACCTTTGCGCACAGTCACGCCATTCACCTCCACCACATCCACCCCATCGGGCAGCAACGCATCCGGCCTCATGCGCCCTCTCCCGACAGCACCGCGTTCAGCACGCCATGCATGGCCGCCCCGGCCGCCACAATCCCCTGGCAACCCCAGGTCAGTGGATTGCCATCGAGCGCCGTCACCGAGCCGCCCGCCTCCTTCACCAGCAGGACACCGGGCAACCAGTCGTAATAGTCCTGCCCGCACTCCCAGTAGCCATCGAGCGCGCCGCGCGCCACCAGTGCCAGCAACAAGGACGTAGGCCCGTACACACGCTGGCCGAACACCTGCGGCAACATCCGGCCAAAACGGTCAAGGAAATCCGCGGTATCGCTGCGCACCTGCCCCGGCCAGTTCGGATGCGCCGTGGCAATCAGCGCCGTCGTCAGCGCCGAGCGCGCATTGGCCCGCAACGGCTGGCCATCGCAATCGGCGCCCTGCCCTGCCACCGCGCGATAAGTGCGGCCAGTGGCCGGATCGTGCACCAGCGAGAGGACCGGATCGCCCCGCACCACCAGGCACAGTGCGATGGTCCAGCCCGGCATGCCGCTCAGGTAGTGCAAGGCCCCGTCGATGGGATCGCAAACCCAGTAGGCGTCGGCAAATTCCGGCGCCTGTTGCTCGCCGCTCTCCAGCTCCTTGTCGGAAAACGGGATCTCTGGCCAGCGCTCCAGGAGAGTCTTTTTCAGCACCGAACCCACGGTGCCGCTGTGGTGATCGAACGCCACGCGCAACGCGTCGAAATCAGCCGGCGCGCTCAGCGGTTGCCCGGTACGCAGCCACCGGCCCTGCCCCGCGAGCAGGGCGGTCAGCATGTCGAGCACGTCGGGCACCGGCTGGCCAAGGCGTTCGGAGAGGGTTGGCGTTTTTACGTTGGCATTCACRATGGATCGCTCCTGGGGTGGTTGGTGCAGCCAGTCTAGGCACTTGCCGCACTGCCAACTAACGATAGAATGCCAACTTATGTTCGAAACGGGCCAAACCGATGCCGCTACGAGAAATCCGCCCGCTCGCGCACGGCGCCTCGCGCGAGCAAGTGCCGCATCAGCATGCGCAGGGGCAGTTGTTTACGGTGAAATCCGGCGTGGTCGTGATCGAAGCCGGCGGCGGCCGCTGGCTGATGCCAACCGGCTGTATCGGCTGGGTGCCGCCGTACGAATCGCACGGCGCGAGCATTCAGGGGGCAATGACCGGCATGAGCCTGTACTTCGACGAGGCCTGGAGCCGTGCCGCGATGCCTGCGGCGCTCAAGGTGGTGCGGTTGTCGCCGCTTCTGGCGGCCTTGCTCGACACGCTGGTGCAGGCCGGCCCGCCAGCCGGGCCGGTGCGCGAGCATTACCTCGCGGTGTTTGCCGATGACTTCACCCGCCAGCCGGCGCAAACCCTGTTCCTGCCCATGCCGCAGGAGCCGCGCCTGCTGCGCATGGCCACCGCCTTGCTGGCAAACCCCGACGACAACACCGGGCTGGATGGCTGGGCGGCGCGCATCGGCATGGCCCGGCGCACGCTGACGCGCCACTTCCAGGCCGACACCGGCTGGAGCCTGGCGCAATGGCGCCAGCAATTGCGCATGCTCGCGGCCATGCAGCGGCTGGTTGCCGGTGAAAGCGTCACCGCCGTGGCGCTCGGGCTGGGCTACACGAGCGTCAGCAGCTTCATCGCCTTGTTCCGGCGCTACACGGGCACCACGCCGCGCGCCTACCTGGCGATGGGCAAGGATTGAATGGCGCCGCGCGCAAACCTTGCGCAACGCACATGCAAGCAGCAACGCACCCTCTCTTGTATGCTACGGCTATTGCCGCCGACGATGCCTGACCCGCGCCATGAGCCACAAATCACGCAGCCTCCTGCAGTCCATCTTCAGCCACCCGCTGAGCAACAATATTCATTGGCGCGAAGTCGAGTCCCTGCTGCAGCAACTGGGGGCGAGCGTGGAGCCGATCCAGGGCGCGCGCTTCCGGGTTGTGCTCAACGAGTATGAGTTTTACCTGCACCACCCGCATCACGGCAATGTGTGCGCCAAGCAGGAAATCAAGCACCTGCGCGATTGCCTCGTGGCCGCCGGCATCACCTCGCCGGACAACGGCGACAAGCCGAAGTGACCCTGCGCCTGCCCGGACAGGCGTCGCGCCGGCGATCTCCCGCCCTACCCCGCGATGATGACCATCGGCATCGAGCCGTCACGGCTTGAGCCAATCGATCCTCCTCACCGCATCAGCCAAACCAGCCCACCCGGCCCAACCCGGCCAGAACGGATTTCCATGACCAATCTTTCCGCATTCCTCGTCACCAACAAATGGCCGGCCCTGCGTCCCGAGCGGATCCAGCTCTATTCGCTGCCCACGCCGAACGGCGTCAAGATCTCGATCATGCTGGAGGAGACCGGGCTGCCCTACGAGCCGCACCTGGTGCGCTTCGACGCCAATGACCAGTACACGCCGGAATTCCTGTCGATCAGCCCGAACAACAAGATTCCCRCCATCCTGGATCCCAACGGCCCTGGCGACAAGCCCCTTGCCCTGTTCGAGTCCGGCGCCATCCTGATCTACCTGGCCGACAAGAGCGGCCAGTTCATCCCGCAGGACGCCGCCGGCCGCTACGAGACCATCCAGTGGCTCATGTTCCAGATGGGCGGCATCGGCCCGATGTTCGGGCAGGTTGGGTTCTTCAACAAGTTCGCGGGCAAGGAGTACGAGGACAAGCGCCCGCGCGACCGCTATGTCGCGGAGGCGAAGCGCCTGCTTGCCGTGCTGGATGGCCGCCTCGCGGACCGGACCTGGATCATGGGCGATACCTATACCATCGCCGATATCGCCACCTTCCCCTGGGTGCGCAACCTGATCGGCTTCTACGAAGCCGGCGAACTGGTCGGCATCAAGGATTTTCCCCACGTCACGCGCGCGCTCGATGCCTTCCTTGCGCGTCCGGCCGTGGTCAGGGGGCTGGATATTCCCAAGCGCGGCTAACCCCCCGCACCTGGAGACACGCTTGTGCCGCTGATTCGGTTTGACGCCCTTGCCTCCGGTCTGCCAGCCGCCTGGAAGTCCTCCGTCGTGGGGCAGGTCGGGACCGCCCGCATCAAAATCCTCAGGATGGATGAGCAGGCGTATGAAGCCGAGACGCACGACTACAACGAAGGCCTGTTTGTCGTGAGCGGACAGCTCATTTTGCAGACGGAGGGCGAAACCGTCGTGGTCCGGCCCGGAGAGATGTATCTCGCCCTGGCTGGCATCGCGCATGCCGTGCTGCCCGGCAGCCATGGGACGCTGGTGATCGTCGACGTCTGAACCGGCGCCATCGGAGAGCGCCAGCACCGTCGACAGCCCGACCATCAGGATGGATAAAGGCAAACCGCCACCGCTCGAGATCGTGCGCTGCCCGCCGGCGATCGCTCAGCGCAGCGCGGACCGCGCAATCACGGTGCGCTGGATTTCCGAGGAACCCTCGTAGATCCGCAGGATGCGCGCGTCGCGCACCAGGCGCTCCAGCGGCATCTCGCGCGTGAATCCGTAGCCGCCATGGATCTGCAACGCGGCATCCGTCACGAAGGCCACCGTTTCCGACGCATAGAGCTTGGCCATCGAGGCGTGGTCGGTAAAGGGCTCGCCGGCCCCGCGCCTGACCGCGGCCTGCAGGGTCAGCAGCCAGGCGGCTTCCACCCGTGTCTTCATGTCCGCGAACATCCATTGCAGGCCCTGCTTGTGCGAAAGCGGCTCGCCGCCCACGTGGCGCTGTTTCGCCCATTCGATCGCGGCTTCGAGCGCGGCTTCTGCAATGCCAAGGCTGGTTGCGGCCACATCCAGGCGGCTGTTGTCCAGCACCTTCATGGCGGTGCGGAAGCCGCTGCCCTCGGCGCCGAGCCGGTTCGCGGCGGGGACGAAGCAATCGAGCGCCACTTCGTGCGCGGGGGCGCCGCGGATGCCCATCAGCTTCTCCGCCGGGGCGACTTCCACGCCCGGCGTCTTCCGGTCGACGACGAAGGCGCTGATGCCGCGGGTCCCGGCCTCGGGATCGGTCTTCGCGTAGACCACGATGAAGTCCGCCGCGTTGGCGTTGGAGATGAAGTGCTTCACCCCGCGCAGGCGGTAGCCTTCGCCCTCCGGGATGGCGCGTGTCGCCATGTCCGCGGGATTCGAGCCGGCGCGCGGCTCGGTCAGCGCAAATGCGCCGAGCTTGATGCCGGCCGCCGCGTCCGGCAGGTAGCGCTCGCGCAGGCTGTCGTCGCCGCCGATCAGGATGGAGTCGGTCGCGAGATAGTGGGCCCCGATCATCGACGAGGTGGAAGCGCAGGCCTTGGCGATCTCGACCAGAGACAGGATCAGCGCGACGGGCGATGTGTCGGTGCCGCCCCAGCGCTCCGGCAGGTTCATGCCCATCACGCCGAGTTCGGCGAGCAGCGGCACATAGCGCGTGGCCGGGATTTCATCGCGGTCGACCTCGGCGGCCTTCGGCGCGAGTTCGCTCTGGGCGAACCGCCCGATGGCGTCGGCGATCTCGAGGTCGCCCGGCTGCACGCCCAATCGTTTATGCATGTTGATTCTCCATGTTGGTATCTTCCGGTGTGGCGCCAGCCGCCGGGCGATGGTGCGGGGCGGGACGGAGCGGCTGCGGTCCCAGCGCGCCGCTGGCACGCACTGCCGGCAAAGCGTCGCCAGCGATGCCGAGCGTTTCCAGGATGACGTCCGTGTGCTCCCCCAGCGCGGGCGCGCCGGTCACGCGATTGGCGCCGTAGCCGGAGAATTTCACGGGCTGCGACGGCAGGCGGACCTTGCCGCCGCGCGCGTCGGCAACCTCGGTGAGCAAGCCGCGATAAGCGGCGTGGTCGCTCTCCATTGCCTGCTTCACATTGCGGATGGGGGCGACCGGAATGCCCGCGGCGCTGAGCAACTGGTTCACTTCCTCCACCGTGCGCATGGCGGACCATCCCTCGATGCATGCCCGCAGGGCGCCCTCCGCGTTGCAGCGCGAGTGGTCGTCGGCGAAACGCGGATCGGCCGCCAGCTCCGGCTGGCCGATCGTGCCGGCAAGCGTCTGGAACAGCTTGTTGTTCAGCACCGCCACCACGTAGAAACCGTCTGCGGCGCGATACGCGCCGAACGGCGCGGAAGAAGGGTGGCGGTTGCCCACGCGGCGCGGGGCCAGGCCGGTCGCGGCGTAGCGGGCGACCAGCGTGGCGCTCAGGCTCAGGGTGGCATCGAACATCGACACATCCACGTGCGTGCCCTTGCCGGTCTTCTCCCGCGAGAGCAGTGCCGCCAGCACGCCCCACGACGCGAAGAGGCCGCTCACCACATCCGATACGGCTTCGCCAAGCAGCGTCGGCGTGCCGTCCGGCGAGCCGGTGGCGTCCATCAGGCCGCACATCGCCTGCAGGATGATGTCGTAAGCAGGCCGGTGCGATTCGGGTCCGGTCTGCCCGAAACCCGATACGCTGGCGTAGACAAGCGAAGGATTCTGCGCGCGAAGGGATTGATAGCCGATGCCCAGCTTGTCGGCTACCCCGGGGCGGAAATTCTCCACCACCACGTCGGCCCGCGCGCAGAGCGAGCGCGCGAGCTCCAGGCCCGACTCAGCCTTCAGGTCGATGACGATGCTCTGCTTGTTGCGGTTCATGGCGGCGAACAGCCCGCTCTCGCCGTCGACGAAAGGGCCGACCGCGCGGTAGTCGTCGCCGCCCGGCGGCTCGATCTTGATCACCTCGGCACCGAGATCGCCGAGCAGGGCCGTACAGTAAGGCCCGGCAAGCACGCGCGAAAAGTCGATCACGCGGATGCCGGCAAGCGGCAGGTCAGGATGGTTCACTTCACACTCCTCCAGATAGCCAGGGCGGCTTCGCCAGCGCGATCGCCGCCAGAGGGGGCGATGCGGCGTGGCTTGCGCGCCGATGACAGGATTCTGGGCAGCCGGAGCTATCAAGTAAAATATTGATATCAACTAGTACCTATACGATTTCCTGATGAGACTCTCCTTGCGCCTGTTGCGCTACTTCGCGGAGGCGGCGGAAGCCGGGAGCACCACGGCGGCGGCACGCTCGCTGAACGTGTCGCAGCCGTCGATCTCCGTTGCCATCCGCGAACTGGAGGCGCTGTTCGGAGAAGCGCTGTTTGCGCGTGACGCGGGGTCGAGGATGACGCTGACCCGCTTCGGCGTGCGCAAGCTGGCCGAGGCGCGACAGATCCTCGCCGCGGCGGCTGCGTTCGAGGCGGACCAGAGCGGCGATGCCGCCTCGGGTGAAGTGCACATCGGCGTGTTCAGCACGCTGGCGCCGGTGTACCTGCCGGTGCTGCTGCGGATCGCGCGCGAGCGCTTTCCCAGGCTCTCGGTGCGTTTCGTCGAGGGCGACCTGGCGCAGATCGAAGACTGGCTGCACGGCGGCCATATCGAATTCGCGCTGACCTACGACGTGGGGCTGCCCAGCGAGATCGAGCGCGAACGCATCGCCGAACTGCATCCCTACGGACTGGTCCCGGCCGGCTCGAAACTGGCCAGGGGAAGAGGGGCGATCTCGCTGCGGGAGCTGGCCGGCGAACCGCTGATCCTGATCGACCTGCCGCACAGCCGCGATTTCCTGATGGCGCCGTTCTGGCAGTATGGCTTGCAGCCGGAAGTGCGCTATCGCGCCACCTCGCTGGAACTCGCGCGGAGCATGGTTGCGAACGGGCTTGGCGTGTGCCTGCTGATCACCCAGGCGCCGTCGGCCGCGCAGACAGCCGGCGTGGTGGAAAGGCCGATCCGCGAGGAGACCATCCGGCAGCCCCTGGTGATTGCCCGCTCGGCTCGCATGTCACGCACGCCGGCGTCGGAACTGCTGGCCGGGTGCGTGCGCGAGGCGGTGCATGAGGCGATGGCGGCGCGCGCCGTCCGGGGCAGGCGCGGCAGGTAGCCCGGCGGATCCGGGCAGCGGGCGCGGGAGACACTGGAACCAGCCGGGCTTCAGGTCACCGCCCCGATCTGCCAGGGCACGAACTCATTCTGCCCGTAGCCATGGATCTCGCTCCTGGTGCGCTCGCCGGAAGCCACCCGCAGTATCAAGGCGAGAATGCGTTCGCCGACCTCGTCAACGGTCTCCTCGCCATCCGCGATCGTCCCGCAGTTCAGGTCGAGATCGTCCTGCTGCTTGCGCCAGACGGCGCTGTTGGTGGCGAGCTTCAGCGATGGCGTGGGCGCGCACCCATAGGCCGAGCCCCGCCCCGTGGTGAAGCAGATCAGGTTCGCGCCGCCGGCAACCTGGCCGGTTGCCGATACCGGGTCGTAGCCCGGCGTATCCATGAAGACAAGCCCCTTGCTCCGGACGGTCTGCGCGTACTCCAGCACATCCATGAGCGGGCTATTGCCGCCCTTGGCGACCGCACCGAGTGACTTCTCCAGGATGGTCGTCAGCCCGCCTGCCTTGTTGCCGGCCGAGGGATTGTTGTTGAGGTTCGCATCGAGCCTGGCGCAATAGGCTTCCCACCAGCGGATGCGCGCGAGCAGCTTCTCGCCCACCGCGCGCGACACGGCCCGCTGGGTGAGCAGGTGCTCGGCGCCGTAGATCTCCGGGGTTTCCGACAGGATGGCCGTGCCGCCCTGGCCGACGAGGCGGTCCACGGCATTGCCAAGCGCGGGGTTGGCGGTGATGCCGGAGTAGCCGTCGGAGCCGCCGCATTGCAAGCCGACCACCAGGTGCGCGGCGCTGACGGGCTCCCGCGCCACGCGATTGGCCTCGGCCAGCATGGCCCTGACCTGTTCGACGCCGAGCGCGACGGTGCGTGCCGTTCCGCCCGCTTCCTGGATCACCGCCGTGCGCAGGCCGGGCTTGCCGGCCAGTCCTTCGGCGGCGAGCAGGTCGCCGATCTGGTTGGTCTCGCAGCCGAGCCCGACAAACAGCACCGCCGCGAAATTCACGTGCCTGGCGTAGCCGGCCAAGGTGCGCCGCAGGATCGCCAGGCCCTCGCCCTGCGAATCGATGGCGCAGCCGCCGCCATGCGTGAGCGCCACCACGCCGTCCACCATCGGGTAGTCCGACAGGGCTTCGGGGTGGATATCCCGGCGGAAGTGGTCGGCGATGGCCCGTGCCACGGTCGCCGAGCAATTGACCGAAGTCAGGATGCCGATGTAGTTGCGCGTGGCAATGCGCCCGTCGGCCCTTCGGATGCCGAGGAAGGTGGCCGGGCCCGCGCTCGCGGCCGGCACGGGGGCGGCGTCGCCAAAGCGATAGTCGCGGGCAAACTCGACCATGCCCAGGTTGTGCGTGTGCACATGTTGTCCCGGCTCGATCCGCTGCGACGCGATGCCGATGATCTGGCCATAGCGGCGCACCGGCTGGCCGCTCTCGATGCGGCGCAGCGCGATCTTGTGCCCTGGCGGGATCATGCCGGCGACGGTCACGCCCTCGTCTCTCAGGAGCGTCCCGGGAATCAGCTGCTGGCGTGCGATCACCACGTCGTCCGCCGGACTCAGTTTGATGGTGGGTGAAAGCCATTCCCTCGCGGCGGGTGACTGCATGGTGGTTCCTCTTGCTCTTGAGACGGTGATACGAAGGATGTCGCTTACAGCGGATTCGACAGCAAGCCTCGCGCGGCGAGATTGCTCACCAGCGCGCGAATGCCGAAGGTCCAGGGCTCTGCCCGGTCCGCCAGGTTGACGCGGTTGCGCAGCGTGCCGAGCCTGGGGCTGCGAATGGTGACCACGTCGCCCAGCTTGTGCGTGAATCCGCAGCCGGGCGCATCGCGGTCCTCGGTCGGCGCGAACAGGGTGCCGAGGTACAGCATGAAGCCGTCCGGATACTGATGGCAGCGGGAGGCGGCCTGCGCCACCAGGTCGAGCGGGTCCCGGCTGATCTTGCTCATCGAGTTGGCGCCGCGGAGCACGAAACCGTCACCGCCCTCCACGCGCAACTGGATCTCTTCCGCACGCACATCGTCCATCGAGAAGGTAGCGTCGAACAGGCGCAGGAAGGGGCCGATGGCGCAAGAGGCGTTGTTGTCCTTGGCCTTGCTCAGCAGCAAGGCGCTGCGGCCCTCGAAGTCGCGCAGGTTGACGTCGTTCCCCAACGCGGCACCCTGCACCGTGCCGGCGCTGTTGACCGCGAGCACGACCTCGGGCTCGGGGTTGTTCCAGGTGGACTCCGGATGGATGCCGATATCGGCACCGGTGCCCACCGCGGCCAGCACGGGGGCCTTGGTGAAGATCTCGGCATAGGGGCCGATGCCCACCTCGAGATACTGCGACCAGAGCCCCTGCTTGATGAGCAGTTGCTTCAGCGCATCGGCTTGCGCCGAGCCGGGGCGTACGGCCGCGAGGTTGTCGCCGATCAGGGCCTTCACCTCCTGGCGCACGGCATCGGCGCGCGACGCATCCCCGCCCGCCTGCTCCTCGATGACCCGCTCCAGCATGCTTGCCGCGAACGTGACACCCGCTGCCTTGATGACCTGGAGGTCGCACGGCGCCAGCAGATGGGGCTGGCTCGCATCCCGCGCGGGGCGGCCGGTATTGCGAAGGATCTCCGCAAGGCTGCCGAGCCGCCGGCCGGGCGCGCGCCGGACCCGCTCGGCGGGCGCATCCAGTTCGAGCAGCCCGCTGATGGTGCAGGCCAGCTCCGACAGATCGTAGACACCGTCGTCGCGAATCGCGACGACCGATGGGCCGGAGATCCGCCCGGGCACCCAGGCGCGTCCCACCAGTATGCCGGCGCAGCCGTCGTCGGGCAGTGCATCCGACAAATCGAGAGAGGTCAGTGGCTCCATATGCGATGTAGTCTCCAATGCGTACCGGATCAGGCTTGTTCGTGTCCCTGCCGCAGCCGGGTACTGATCAGCGCGGCAAGCACAAGCAGGCCGGCGATCAGCAACAGTCCGTTGTGGGTGCTGCCGGTGGCTTGCTCGATCAGGCCCATCATCGAAGGGCCGAAGAAGCCGCCGAACAGGCCGCACGTGGTGACGAACGCCAGGCCCCCTGCCAGCGCCGTGCCGCTCAGGCGGCTGGAAGGGAAGATAAAGAGAACAGATTGCACCACAAACAGCATGGACGCCGTCAGCGAGAAGCCGATCAGGCCGATAAACGAATTGGACATCGCGGCCACCACCAGGCCGGCGGACATCGTCAGGAGCCCGATGAACAGCATCCGCCGGCAACGCTGCGGCGTTGTCGCCAGGCGGGGCAGAATCGCGGCGCCGAGGGCAGCCGCCACCCAGGGCACGGAGTTGAGCGCGCCGATCTCCAGCGGTGACAGGCTGGCGTAGGTCGCGATGATGCCCGGCAGGAAGAAGATGACCGTGTAAATGGTGATCTGGTGGCAAAAGTACACGGCAATGGTCAGCCAGATCTGCGGATCGCGCAGCATCTCCGTGAAGCGGTGCTGGGATGCGCCAGAGCCCTGCTCCGCGTCCAACCGCGCCTGCAGCCGCTGGCGTTCTTCCACGGTCAGCCAGGGTGCGCTGCCCGGACCATCCGGCAGGGTCTTCCAGACAACATAGGCGAGCGCCAGGGTCGGCAGCCCTTCGATGATGAACAGCCACTGCCAGCCATGCAGGCCCATCAGGCCGTCCATCTGGAGCAGCGCGCCGCCCAGCGGGCCGCTCAGGATGTTGGCGACGCAGACGCCCAGCAGGAAGTAGCCGGTAGCCCGGGCCCGCTGCTCGCGGTCAAACCAGTACGTCAGGTAGAGCATCACGCCTGGGAACAGGCCCGCCTCGGCAACGCCGAGCAACAGCCGCATGATGTAGAAGCTGGTCTCGCCCTGCACGAATGCCATGCCTGCGGAAAGCAGGCCCCAGGTGATCATGATGCGGGTGATCCAGAACCTGGCGCCCACCTTGTGCATGATCAGGTTGCTCGGGACTTCGAACAGCGCGTAGGTCAGGAAGAACAGTCCGGCGCCCAGGCCATAGGAGGCCGCCGACAACCCCACGTCGATCCCCATGCTGGCCTTGGCCAGGGCGATATTGGTGCGATCGAGGAAACTGATCACGTAGACAATCACAAGCAAAGGCATCAGCTTGCGAATGAGTAGTTTGTTCAGGCGCTGTGCGTCGTCGGCCAAGGGCTCAACGCGCGCCGCGACAGCGTCGGCAGTTAGCATGGGGTCTCCTGATATTGGTGTTTTATTGATGTTCTGCTTGTGCTGGCACGCCAGTGCCGCCGCGGCTCAGGCCGGGCCGAGGCCGGCCCAGACCGGTCCGTCCGGAAAGCGGTAGCGCTCCAGCGTGCCGGCATGCATCTCGATGCTGTAGCCCGGGCGCTGGGGCGGCATATAGCGGCCGTTGCGAATCACTACCGGCTCGACGAAATGCTCGTGCAGATGGTCGACGTATTCGAGCACGCGGTTTTGCAGCGAACCGGATACCGCGATGTAGTCGAACAGCGAGATGTTCTGCACGTACTCGCACAAACCGACGCCGCCGCCATGCGGGCAGACCGGGATGCCGAACTTCGCCGCCAGCAACACGACGATCAGAACCTCGTTGAGGCCGCCGAGGCGCGCGGCGTCAAGCTGGCAAAAATCCAGCGCCTGCGCCTGGAACATCTGCTTGAATATCACGCGATTGTGGCAATGCTCGCCGGTGGCCACGCCGATGGGTGCAATGCGCTTGCGGATTTCGGCGTGCCCGAGAATATCGTCCGGGCTGGTCGGCTCTTCGATCCACCAGGGATCGAAGGCCGCGAGGCGGCGCATGGCGTCGACCGACTGATCCACGCTCCAGACCTGGTTGGCGTCCATCATCAGCGTCCGCTCCCAGCCGATCTCCTCACGCAGGATCGTGGCGCGGCGCATATCCTCCTCCAGATCGGCGCCGACCTTCTGCTTGAAGTGCGTCCATCCCGCCGCGACGGCATCGCGCGCCAGCTGGCGCATCTTCTCCTCCGAGTAGCCCAGCCAGCCCGCGGCGGTGGTGTAGCCCGGGTAGCCTTGCTCAAGCATCTGCGCCTCTCGCCGTGCTTTGCCCGGGGCCTGGCGGCGGAGCAGCGCGATCGCTTCCTCCGGCGTCAGCGCATCCGTCACGTAGCTGAAATCCAGGCAGCGGACCAGTTCTTCAGGCGTCATATCCGCCAGCAGCTTCCATACCGGCTTGCCGGCTGACTTTGCCCACAGATCCCAGACGGCGTTGACGATGGCCGCGGTGGCAAGGTGAATCACGCCTTTTTCCGGCCCCAGCCAGCGCAGCTGGCTGTCGCTGGTGGCAAACCGCCGCCAGAAGGCGCCCATGTCCGAGGTGATTTCCTCGAGGGTCAGGCCAACCACCAGCGGGGCCAGGGATTGCACGGCGAGCACGCAGATCTCGTTGCCACGGCCGATGGTGAAGGTCAGCCCATGGCCTTCCGTCCCTTGCGGGGCATCGGTGTGCAGCACCACATAGGTTGCCGAATAGTCCGGAGCCGCATTCATGGCATCGGAGCCGTCAAGGGTTCTGGACGTCGGGAAGCGAATGTCGTGGACGCTGAGGTGGGTAATTCGAATACGCATTTGACGCTCGGCTGATTGGTTGTTGGGGCCGTCAGGGACATCCTGGCCATCTGGGACGCGTCGACTGTACAGCCCCTATTGATACCTGCATAATCGTGCTTTCATATATATCGATATCAAAATTGGTATCTATTCAATGTGAAGCCAACCGATGTGAAACCCGAGCCCACCGAACCCTCCCCGGAATCGGCGAAAGCGTTTGCACCGCTGAAGATCTCAAGCCGGCAGATCGCCTTGATCAACGCGCTGGCGGAACACCGCAACCTTCGCCGGGCCGCGGCGGCCATGCACACCACCCAGCCGGCGGCCAGCCTGTTGCTGCAGCAGCTTGAGGAAAGACTCGGCGTGCAGTTGTTCGAGCGCCTTCCGCGAGGCATGGAACCGACGCTCTACGGCGAGGTACTGATCCGTTTCGCCCAGGGGGTCACGCACGAATTCGGCCATGCAGAAGCGGAAATCGCGGAACTGGGCCGCGGCGCCTCGGGCCTGGTGCGGATCGGCACCGTCATGGGTCCGGTGCCGACGATCCTGACGCGCGGGCTGCTGGCGTTCAAGGCCGCTAACCCGAAGGTGCGGATTGCCATTGAGGTGGGGACCAGCGACACCCTGCTTCCGTCGCTGATCCGCGGGGACTTCGATGTGGTGCTGGGCCGCTTGCCCGACCGGCTCAGTCATCCGGACCTGGACATTGAATTGTTCGAAAGGGGCGAGCAGATGCGGGTGATCGCGCGGCCGGACCATCCGTTGACCAGGCTCGATCCACTGGCGCTGCGCGACCTGGTGCCGATGACCTGGATTCTTCACCCCGTGGGCAGCCCGATGCGGCTGAGAGTCGAGAGTGCGTTGACGCAGGCGGGGATGATCGATGCCCTGGATATCGTCGAGACCGCGTCCATTCTTGCCGCCACCGCCATGATGGAAACCTCCGACATGATTTCCGTGGTGCCGAACGACGTTGCGCAGTATTACGCGCGTTATGCGATGGTCTCCGTGCTTCCCGTGGAGTTGCCGGTGTCGATGGTCAATCTCGGGTTGCTGACGCGGCGCTCGCGTCCGATGTCGGCGGCGGTGCGCGGCGTGCTCAGTTACTTGAAGGAGTACGGGAGGAACGCCGAGGTTGGCAGCCCCGATCCGGGAAGCCGGCGCTGAACAAAAAGGCGGACACCAGACTGGTGCCCGCCCGTTCAACGCCTGCCGTCAGCCGGCGATCTCCGCCACCGCCTTCGCTGGCGCCACCGCATAGTGATCGAACTGCATCGCAAAGCTTGCGCGCCCCGAGGTCAGCGCGCGCAAGCTGCCGATATAGCCGAACATGCCGGCCAATGGCACATGCGCTTCAACCACGACCGTGTTGCCGCTGCCATCGCCGCCGCGCTGCGACTGCCCCCGCACCAGGCCCCGGCGCCGGTGCATGTCGCCGATCACGTCGCCCACATGATCCGCGGGCGTCACCACCTCCACGGCCATCACCGGCTCCAGCACCATCGGCTGCGCATCGCGCGCGGCTTCGCGGAAGGCCGCCGCCGCCGCGGTCTCGAAGGCCAGCGCCGAGGAATCGCGCTCGTGGTAGCTGCCGTCCAGCAGGGTGGCCTTGAAATCGACCACCGGGTAGCCCGCGAGCAGGCCTTGCGCTGCGGCGCGGCGGATACCGGCTTCCACCGCCGGCACAAACTCGCGCGGTACCGCGCCGCCGGTGATGCGGCTCTCGAACTGCAGGCCTTCTCCGCGCGCCAGCGGCTCGAAACGCAGCAGCACTTCCGCGAACTGGCCCGGCCCGCCGCTTTGCTTGCGATGCAGATAGCGCGCATCGGCGGCGCGGGTCAGCGTTTCGCGATAAGCCACTTGCGGGCGGCCTACCGTCACCTCCACGCTGAACCGCGTGCGCAATTTTTCAAGCGTGACTTCCAGTTGCAGTTCGCCCATGCCGGACAACAGCGTCTGGCCGCTCTCCGGGTCTTGCCGCAGCCGCAGGCTCGGGTCTTCCTGCACCAGCACCTGCAAGCCGCGCGACAAGCCAGCCTGGTCCGCCTGCGATTTCGGCTCGATGGCCACGTCGATCACCGGTTCGGGCGACTCGATGCTCTCCAGCACTACGGGATGCGCCGGATCGGTCAGCGTGTCGCCGGTGATGGTCGCCTTGAGGCCGACGATCGCCACGATATCGCCCGCCACGGCAACATCGCGCTCCTGCTTCCGGTCGGCATGCATCTCGTACAGCCGGGCCACGCGTTCACGCTTGCCGCTGCCGGCGTTGAGCACGGTGTCCCCGGCGGCAAGCCTGCCGCGATACAGGCGGACGAAGGTCAGCGTGCCGTGCGCGTCGTGCACCACCTTGAAGGCGAGCGCCACCAGCGGCTGGTCCGCATCCGCGCTGACTTCATGGCGATCCACCTCGCCGGGTGCCGGCAGATAGGCCGTCACCGCGTCGAGCAGCGGCTCCACGCCCTTGTTCTTGAAGGCCGATCCCGCCAGCACCGGCACCACGGCGCCGGAGATCGTCGCACGCCGGATGGCCGCGCGCAGCGCGTCCCCGGCCGGCACGCGGCCGGCGAGATAATCTTCGAGCAAGGCATCGTCATGCTCGGCCAGGGTTTCCAGCAAACGTTCGCGCCATACGGCCGCCTGCTCCCTCTGCGCGGCCGGCACGGCCTGCGTCACGTATCCGGTCGTGCCCGCACCGCCCTGCCATAGCAAGGCCTGCATGGTGACAAGATCGATCACGCCGGTGAAATCGCCCTCGCTGCCGATGGGCAACTGCAGCACGAGCGGCACCACGCCGAGGCGGTCCTCGATCATGCCCACCACGCGCAGGAAATCCGCGCCGGTGCGATCCAGCTTGTTGACGAAGGCCAGGCGCGGCACGCGATAGCGGTCCGCCAGGCGCCAGTTGGTTTCCGTCTGCGGCTCCACGCCGGCCACACCGTCGAACACCACCACCGCGCCGTCGAGCACGCGCAGCGAGCGGTTCACTTCGATGTTGAAATCGATGTGGCCCGGCGTATCGATCAGGTTGATCTGGTGCTCGCGCCAGAACACGGTGGTGGCCGCGCTGTTGATGGTGATGCCGCGCGCCTGCTCCTGCGGATCGAAATCCATGGCGGCGGCGCCGTCGTGCACCTCGCCCAGCCGGTGGCTGGCGCCGGTGTAGAACAGGATGCGTTCCGAGGTGGTGGTCTTGCCGGCGTCGACGTGGGCGATGATGCCGATGTTCCTGAGGTTTCTGCGTTCGTTCCTGCGTTCTTTTCTGCTTTCCATGATGGGCTGCCTACAATGCAAACACCCTGGCGGGTGTGTGCCTGCCAGGGTGTCTTGGGTCCCTGGGAGGCGATCTGCGAGGCCTCCCGGACTGCATGTGCGGCCGGGAGGCTATGGGATCGCTTGCGGGGCGGCGCCGGCATGCCGCATGCGGCACGCAACCTTCTCGGTGGCTACGCCAGCCGACGCCGTTACCGCACCAAGGGACGAGCGCAAGCTCCCGTTCCCTTGGCCGGTTTGAATCGTGGCGATCAGCTTGTCGTAGGTACGCATGGCGTGTCAGATGGTGGCGAAACAAAAAAACAAAACCCCGGAGGGCCTGCGGGCCGTCCGGGGTTGGCGATATGCTGTTTCGTCACTCCCGGAACCGGCCTTGCAGCCTTCCGGGCGGACGCTCGGAAGACTAGGCGTGAATAGCCAGCAGCACGCGTTCACCGTAAGGTGCCGCGGCAAATACTGCGATGGCGGTGCGTTGCGCTGCTTGCTTCATGTTGCCTGAACTCCAGAGAATGGAGCGGAGTCTAGCACTTGCAGGAAAAACTTGCAGCGCACCATACGTGCACCCCGCCCCAAAGTGCGCTAGGCTGAAAAAAGACATCCCCACGCAGGAGATCCCCATGCCAAGTCACCCAGTCCTGGAACGGGTCACCGCCCGTATCGTGGCGCGCAGTGCTGGCACCCGCCAGCCCTACATGGACCGCACCCGCGCCATGGCGGGGCAGAAGGTGGAACGCGCCCATCTCTCTTGTACCAACCTGGCGCACGCCGTGGCGGCCATGCCAGAGCAGGCCAAGATCCGCCTGAAGGCGCAGGAGCGCCCCAACCTCGCCATCGTTTCGTCCTACAACGATATGCTGTCGGCGCACCAGCCACTGGCGGAGTATCCGCAATGGCTCAAGGAGGCCGCGCTGGAAGCGGGCGGCACCGCGCAGTTCGCTGGCGGCACACCCGCCATGTGCGATGGCGTGACGCAGGGTCAGGACGGCATGGATCTCTCGCTGTTCTCGCGCGATGTGATCGCGCTGTCCACGGCGGTGGCACTGTCGCACCAGATGTTCGACGGCGCGCTGTACCTCGGCGTGTGCGACAAGATCGTGCCGGGGCTGGTGATGGGCGCGCTGTCCTTCGGCCACCTGCCGGCCATCTTCGTGCCCGGCGGACCCATGACCACGGGCATCGGCAATGAAGAAAAGGCCCGCGTGCGCCAGCGCTATGCCGAGGGCAAGATCAGCCGCGCCGAGTTGCTGGAGGCGGAGAGCCAGTCCTACCATGGCCCCGGCACCTGTACCTTCTACGGCACCGCCAACTCCAACCAGATGCTGATGGAGATAATGGGCCTGCACCTGCCCGGCACCGCCTTCGTCAATCCGAACACGCCGCTGCGCGAGGCGCTCACGCGCGAGTCCGCGCGGCAGGCGCTGCGCCTGGTACATGGCGGCGAGCGCTATACGCCCGTGGCCGACGTGCTCGACGAGCACGCCTTCGTCAACGGCATCGTCGGCCTGCTGGCCACCGGCGGCTCCACCAACCACACGCTGCACCTGGTGGCGATGGCGCGCACCGCCGGCATCGTGCTGAGCTGGGACGATTTCGCCGAACTATCGGAAGTGGTGCCGTTGCTGGCGCGCGTGTACCCCAACGGCAGCGCGGACGTGAACCAGTTCCAGGCCGCAGGTGGCCTGCCTGTGGTGATCCGCGGACTGCTGCAGCTCGGGCTGCTGCACGACGACGTCACTACCGTGGTGGGCAAGGGGCTGGCGGACTACACTCGCGAGCCGGTGCTGCGCGATGGCAGGCTCACCTGGATCGACGGGCCGGAAGCGCCGCTGGACGACAGCGTGGTGCGCTCTGCCAGCCAGCCGTTCGCGCCCGAGGGCGGCATCAAGCTGCTCGACGGCAATATCGGCCGCGCGGTACTCAAGATCTCGGCGGTCAAGCCCGAGCACCATGTGGTCGAGGCCCCAGCGCTGGTGTTCCATACGCAGGATGCGCTGATCGACGCCTTCAAGCGCGGCGAGCTGGAGCGCGACTTCGTCGCCGTGCTGCCATGGCAAGGGCCGGCCGCCTGCGGCATGCCGGAGCTGCACAAGCTCACGCCTACGCTGACGGTGCTGCAGGAGCGCGGTTTCCACGTGGCGCTGGTGACGGACGGGCGCATGTCCGGCGCATCGGGCAAGGTACCGGCCGCCATCCACGTCTGCCCCGAAGCACTGAGCGGCGGCGGCATCGCCCGCGTGCGCGACGGCGACCCGATGCGCGTGGATGCGAACACCGGTGTGCTGACGGTGATGGTGCCGGAAGCGGAGTGGGCCGCGCGCGACGTGACGCCGCCCGATCTCACCGCCAACCGGCACGGCGTGGGACGCGACCTGTTTGCAAACTTCCGGCGCCATGTCAGCACGGCCGAGGCGGGCGCGTGCTCGCTGTTCGCGCAGGAGGGCTGAAGCGCCCCGCTTAGAAACTATGGCTGATGCCGGCACCAAACCCGGTGCCGCCACTGGCCTGCCGGCTGTGGCGATACGACACCGCGCCATACAGCGTGGTGCGTTTCGATAGCGCGTAGTCCAGCCCGCTGGTGACGTAGCCGGTCGTGCCGGCGTGGCCGTAGCCCTGGAAATCCCGCGCACCGGAGAGCTTCAGCGTGACGGCGCCCACGCGCCAGTTCGCGGCGAGGGTGGCCGCGCTGCGTTTCGCGCTGGCATCGCCGAGAAACGCCTGGCTGGCGGCGCTCAGATGCGTCTGGCTATACGACGCCATCAGCCGCACCGCGCTGAAGGCATAGGCGAGCCCGGCAAACCAGGTGTTGTCGCGGGCTGAATTGCGCTCGGCGGTGAGCATGGCGGACCACGGTCCCGCGTCGTAGTTGAGCGAAGCGGCCAGCGGCCGGGTGCGGTCCCGGTTGCCGGCGGCATCCGGCGTCTCGTTCTTTTCCACGCCGGCGGAGACGTGGACATGCACGCCACCCCATTTCGGCGAATCGTAGAACACCCCGTTGTTCAGCCGCGAATATTCTCCCGCCGGACCGTTGTGGTACGGATCGGTGCGATAGGACGGGTGGTACACAAACCAGGCCACCGAGCCGACGCGATTGAAGTTGTCCCAGCTGTCGTACTGCCAGTCGTATTGCCACATCGGCGTCAGCGCGCGGCCAAACCGCAGGTCGCCATAGGGCGATCGGATGCCGACGGTGGATTCGCCCTGGAAGTACGGCGTGGCACCGCTGGCTTCAAGGCGTCCGTCGCCCATGTCGAAACGTGTCTGCAGGTTCATGGTGGCGGCCCAGCCGCCGCCCAGCGGCTCGCTGCCGCGCAGGCCGATGAAGCTGCGCTGCATGGTGCCGAGTTGGACCGGCTGTCCCGGCGCCGGGCGGAAGATGCCGGCATCGGCAAAGCCATACAGCGTGAGGCTGCCCTGCGCGTGCGCCATCGGTGCGGCCGGGGCCAGTACGGCGGCGCAGGCGAGCGCCGGCAGACAGCGCGCCAGTGCGCGCTTGCGGCGCAGGCCGGGGGAAAATGCGCTTTCGCATGGCGGCGCCACGGCGCGAAAGCGCGGGGATGTATGTGATGGGTTCCGTGTGGGGTTCAGTGCGGGGTTCAGTGCGGGCGTGGAGTCAAACGTCAATGCCAGTTCCAGATTTGATGACATGCCAGGGTCCGCCGCTCGGGTAGCGGGCCCTGGACAAGCGTGAGCGACCCAAAGGGGTGAAAGTGCGGCGGCATCACGAGGGCGCGCCACAAAACAGAATCGCCGCCGGGGCGTTTGCGCGCCCCGGCGGCGGAAGACGATCAGGCCAGACGGTTCAGCTCAGCCTGCGCGCGGGATTGGCCACGGCGGGCACGGCGAGTTGCGCATCGTCGGGTACGCGCAGTTCCTGCACCGGCACGGCGATGGCGCAGCCGGCGGCTTCCAGCGCCTGCTTGATGCGGTGGTAGAACGCGAAGCGTACGGTCCAGTAATCCACGGCGGCAAGCCAGCAGCGCACATTAAGCGTCACGCCTTGCGCCGCGTAGTTGATCACCATGACCTCGGCGGCCGGGTCCGCCAGCACGCGGTCTTCCGCGGCGAGCATGGTGCGCAGCGCATCGAGCGCGGCCTGGATATCGGCGCCGAAGGTGACCGTGACCTCGATATCGAGGCGGCGCGTGGGGTTCTCGCTGTAGTTGGTGATGGCGCTGCCCCAGATCTTGCCGTTGGGCACGCGCAGGCAAACCCCGTCGAAGGTGGTCAGCTCGGTCATGAACAGCCCGGTTTCGCGCACCGTGCCCGCCACGCCCTGGGCATCGATGTACTGGCCCACGCGGAACGGCCGCAGCAGCACCAGCATGATGCCCGCGGCGATATTCTGCAGCGTACCTTGCAAAGCCAGCCCGATGGCGAGGCCGGCGGCGCCGAGCATGGCGATGATGCTGGCGGTCTGCACGCCAAATTGCGACAGCACCAGCACAATCGTGATCACGCGCACGATCCACTGCGTGACGCTGGCCAGCATGGGACGCAAGGTGGCATCGACGCGCGGGCGGTCGAATGCGCGCAGCACGGCGGCGCGGGCACGGCCCGAGATCCACCAGCCCAGTATCAGGATCAGGACGGCGGCGATGCAGTTCAGGCCCTGCTGCACCACCAGTTGCAGCAGGTAGGTCCAGGCTGCTTCCAGCTTTCTGGGCTCGATGAAGTTGAGGTCCATGGATTCGGCTCCGGCAATCAAATTGGAAAGACTGGTCATGCGCGGCTCACGCTGCCGCGCCGGCGATGCGCCAGTTCGCCTGCGTCGGGCAACGGCGTTTCGCTGCGCGCGAGCTGGCCGGGATCGAGCTGATGCGAGAAGCCAGCCACCGAGCCCATGCGGCGCTGGCGGTCCTCCGGCAAGGTTGGCCCGCTCTGAATATAGACGGTGAGCAATTCGGCAAGATGAACGAGCACGGACAACCGTGTGCGCTCATAGCCATGCGAGGCGTCGGCGCCGAAGCAAAGCAACGCCGTACGCACATCGTGCCCGGCAGTGACCGCCGCGCCCGCGTCGGAGTGGTAGAAACGGAACACGTCGCGATGGCTGGGGATGCCGTGCTCTTCGCACAGGCGCAGCAAGCGGCGCGTAAGGTGATAGTCATGCGGTCCGGCCGAATCCATCAGCGGAATGGTCACGCCATTTTCGCTCGCGCCCTGCCCCGGCGCCACCGGGCCGATGTCGATGCCGATCACTTCGCTGACGTCGTCCTCGATCACCGCGGTGGCGCCCGAACCAACTTCTTCGGTGAGCGTAAACACGGCGTGGCAGTCCATCGGCACCGGCGCGCCGCTTTCGCGCACGGCCTTGAGTGCGGCCAGTACCGCGGCGACGCCGGCCTTGTTGTCGAGATGGCGCGAGACGATAAAGCCGTTGTCGAGGATCTCGGGGTTGGCGTCGAACGCAACGAAATCGCCCACCTGTATACCGAGTTCGCGCAGTGCTTGCGGCGTGGCGGCATCTTCGTCGAGCCGCAGTTCGAGCTGGTCCCAGTTGACGGGTTGCGTGTCCACCGCCTCGTTGTATACGTGACCCGAAGCCAGCAAGGGCAGCACCGAGCCGCGATGCCGGCCGCTCTCGGTAAACAGTGTCACGCGCCCGCCTTCGGCCCAGCGGCTGGACCAGGTACCGATGGGAGCTAGCGCCAGGCGGCCGTTGGGCTTGACTTCGCGCACCATGGCGCCAAGCGTATCGAGATGGGCGACGATAGCGCAGTCGGGGCCGAGCCCGGCTTGCGCGCGATTGCCGCGCAGCGTGGCGCGGATGGTGCCGCGCCGGGTGAGCTGGTACGGAATGTCCAGGCTGTCGAGCGTGCGCGCGGTGTAGTGCACGATCTCGTCGGTCAGCCCGGCGGGACTGGGGATGGCGAGCAACTCCAGCAGCGTGGTCTTGAGGTAGTAAGCGTCGATTGTCAGTGTCTGCATGCGGGCGGGTTCATGGTTCGGTTCAGGAAGAAGTTGGTACGGAAGAGGTTGGTACGCCAGGGAACGCGGTCAGGCGGTGAACGGGAAAAGGAGGTCGACAAAGCGCTCGGCGGTCGGCTGCGGTTCGTGGTTGGCCAGGCCGGGGCGTTCATTGGCTTCGATGATCACGTACTCGGGCTGGTCATGCGCGGGTACCAGAAAGTCCAGTCCCACCACCGGGATGCGCAACGCGCGCGCGGCGGTAACGGCGGCTTCGCGCAGCACCGGATGGAGTTCCGCCGTGACGTCGTGCAGCGTGCCGCCGGTATGCAGGTTGGCGGTCTTGCGCACCGGCACGCGCTGGCCGGCCGCCGGCACCGAAGCCATCCCCAGGCCTTGCGCGCCGATGCAGCGCCCGGTTTCGCCGTCCATCGGAATGCGGCTTTCGCCACCGGTGGCAGCGGCGCGGCGCGCGCTGTGGCGCTCAATCAGCGTCTTGAGATCCGACTTGCCGTCTCCCACCACTTCGGCCGGCTTGCGAATCGCGGCAGCCACCACCGCGTAGCCGATCACGACGATGCGCAAGTCCTGCCCGGGACAGAACGACTCCAGCAACACGTTGCCGCCTTCGCGCTGCGCGGCTTCGATAGCGCTGGGCAGTTGCGCGGTGTCGCGCACGTCCACGCTGATGCCGCGCCCCTGCTCGCCGCAGGCGGGCTTGACCACCACCGAGCCGCAGGCACCAAGGAAGGCTGCGTTGTCTGCCTCGCTGCCCGCGGGCCGCTGGCGCGGCACCGCGAGGCCCGCCGCATCCAGCCGGGCACGCGTGAGCGCCTTGTCCTGGCACCACGTCATGGCCACCGCGCCGGTCAGCTCCGAAAGCGATTCGCGGCACAGCACCTCGCGTCCGCCGAAGCGCAGGCCGAAGATGCCGCTGGCGGCATCGACGATGTCCACGCCGATACCGCGCCGGCGTGCTTCCTTGACGATCAGCGCGGCGTAGGGATTGAGCTGGTCGCACTCGCTGCTGCCGGCAAACAGCGGCTCGTTGATGGCGTTCTTGTGCTTGATGACAAAGCCATCGAGCTGGCTGAAGCCGAGCTTGTGATACAGGCCGATGGCGTGCTCGTTGTCGTGCAGCACCGAGAGGTCGAGCGACCGCCTGCCGCGTTCGGCAAAGCGCGCGAGCAGGTGCGTGACCAGCGAGCGCCCCACGCCGGCGAGGTGGGTCTGCGGATCCACCACCAGGCACCACAGGCTGCTGCCGCCTTGCTCGTCGCCGAAGGCCAGCGCATGGTCCACGCCCATGGCCGAGCCGACGATCTCGCCGCTCTGCTCATCCTCGGCGAGCAGGTAGACCACCGCTTCCTGCTCGCGTTGACGCCACACGGTGGCAGCGTCTAGCGGCACCATCTTGCGCATGGCGTAGAGGCGATTGATTGCAGCGATGTCGGCGCGGGTCGCGAGGCGGCGAATGGTGACGCCAGGAGATGGCGCGATATCGTCCAGCGGCACATCGAGGCGGCGGCGGAACAGCAGCGAAGGATCGAGGAACAGCGTCTGCGGCGCTTGCGCGAGCACGAGTTGCGGCGCGTCCACGTAGAACGCGATATCGCGCCGGCCCGGCGCTTCTTGCTGCAGTTCGGCAGCCAGCAGCGCCGGCGAACCGAAGGCCGGTGCGAACATCAGCCGGCCCCAGCCGCAATCGATCATCGCATTGGGGCGGGTCGACACCGGCGCCGGCGGCTCGCCGGCGCTGCGCGGGGTGGCAACGCCAGTGCGATCCTCGCCGGCGGGGTCATGCATCGCGCCGGCGGGATGCGGCGAGGGCGCGATCCGGCCGGTAGCCCTGGTGCGCGCGGAAAGGCTGACAAGGTTGGTGGATGGCATGTGGGTCTTCCTCCTGTTGGTGTCTCGTGCAGCGTCCCGTCAGGCTGGCGTGTTGTCGGTGCATCGCTGCGCCGGTCAGATGCCGCGCGTCTGCAACCACGCTTCGAGCAGCGCGATCTGCCAGACCATGGAGCCCTTGAGCGGGGTGATATGGCTATCGGGCGCGTCGAGCATGGCGTCGGCCACGCCGTCGCGGTAGAGGCCGCGGCTGCGCGCGCGATCGCTGCTGATGTAGCCGCGCACGTAATCCAGGAACGGGCCGCGCAGGTACTTCAGCGCCGGCACCGGGAAATAGCCCTTGGGGCGATCGATCACCGCGACCGGGATCACCTGGCGCGCCGCTTCCTTGAGCACATGCTTGCCGCCCGCGGCGACCTTGTGGCGTGCCGGCATGCGCGCGGCCAGTTCCACCAGCTCGTGGTCGAGGAAGGGCACCCGCGCCTCCAGGCCGTGCGCCATGGTCATGTTGTCGACGCGCTTGACCGGGTCCTCCACCAGCATCACGGTGGTGTCCACGCGCAGCGCGCGGTCGATAGCGCTGTCGGCGCCGGCCTGGGCGAAGTGCGCGGCAAGGAAGCGGCCGCTGGGATCGTCGGCCAGCCATTGCGGCGCGAGCAGCTCCGCCATCTCGTCGTGGCTGCGGTCGAAGAAGCCGTGCCGGTAGGCGGCGACTCCGCCGTCCGCGTCCGTGTTGCCGGCCAGCGGCGGGTACCAGTGGTAGCCGCCGAAAACTTCGTCGGCGCCCTGCCCGCTCTGCACCACGCGGCTGTGTTTCGCCACGGCGGCGGACAGCAGGTAGAAGGCCACGCAGTCGTGGCTGACCATCGGCTCGCTCATGGCGCCGATGGCGTCGGGCAGCGCGGTCAGCAGGCCGGCCGCCGGAATCATCATCTTCTCGTGGCGGGTGCCGAAGTGCCTGGCCACCAGGTCGGAGTACCGAAACTCGTCGCCAGCCTCGCCGCCCACGGTCTCGAAGCCGATGGCGTAGGTGCGCAGGTCGGGCGTACCCGTTTCTGCGAGCAAACCGGTGATCAGGCTGGAGTCGACCCCGCCGGACAACAGCACGCCCACCGGCACATCGGCCACGGTGCGGCGGTGCACGGCGTCGCGCAGCGTGGCGAGCGTGAGATCGCGCCAGGCCTCGAACGGCCTTTCCAGATCGTCTGCGTTCTGGCGGAAATCCAGCCGCCACCAGGTGCGGCTGTCGGTGCGGCCGTCGGGCTGCACCGTCATATGCGTGGCCGGCGGCAGCTTGCGCACCGCTTGCAGGATGGTGTGGGGCGCGGGGACCACGGCGTGCAGGCTCAGGTAGTGATGCAGCGCTACGGGGTCAAGCGTGGTGTCGATATCGCCGCCGGCCAGCAAGGCTGGCAGCGTGGAAGCAAAGCGCAGGCGCTGCGGCGTGGCCGAGTAGTACAACGGCTTGATGCCCAGGCGGTCGCGCACCAGGTGGGTCACGCCGGAATCGCGCTCCCACAGGGCGAAGGCGAACATGCCGGCGAAGCGGTGGAGCGCGGCCGGCCCCCATGCATGCCACGCCTTGATGATGACTTCGGTATCGCCGGTCGAGGCAAAGCGGTAGCCCTGGGCGGCCAGTTCCTTGCGCAACGCATCGTGGTTGTAGATCGCGCCGTTGAACACGACGCCCAGGCCCAGTTCGTTGTCGATGAAGGGCTGGTGCGCGCGCTGCGACAAATCCATGATGCGCAGCCGGCGATGGCCGAACGCACGGCTGCCCAGGCTAAACAGGCCTTCTCCGTCGGGGCCGCGCGGCGCCTGGTCGCGCGTCATGACGGCGACGGCGTGCAGGTCGGCCATGACCTGATCGAAACGTAATTCTCCAGCAATGCCACACATATCCGGACGCTCTCCTGTCACTGGCGGTATCGGGACGTCCAATGGGACTGCCAAAGCCCAAATACCGCGCCGTGTATTGTTTTCTCATGGCGCGGTGTTCTGGTCTGCCCGCGACCGTCTGACCGGATGTCTGACGATCACCTACAGTTGATTGAAATTGGGGATACTTTCAGGACAGATGAATGGGGCTTTGGTTTCCCCGAAATTCGCGGAGGCAGGCGGCCGAACCGGCGCGAGCCCTTGGTGGACAAGGGCTCGCACCGGTTCAAAAAAATTCGCCTGAATGCCATTTCAGATACTTTTATGCGTGCATGGCATCGCGCGACAAAGCGGTGCAAGCACCATATTTCCGGCGCATGCGGCGTGGTGCGGGATCGGAGAGTGGCGCATTCCGGCGCCCGGACGGCACCGTCGAGGCACGCAGAATTGGGTACGCTTTTGGTGCGGGAGGGGCAAATCAACCGGTGCGACCGGACCGCAGGGCGCTGTCCGGCCGGCGTTCAGGCCGTCAAAGGGTGATCGTGCAAGCGGTCGCGCGAGGCCAGCGAGGGGAACAGGCGCATCCACACCGCCACGACCACCAGTGTGCCGATGCCGCCCAGCAACACCGCGCCGACCGGTCCGAGCAGTGCGGCCGTGACGCCCGACTCGAACTCGCCAAGCTGGTTGGATGCCCCAATGAACACGGAGTTGACGGCCCCCACGCGCCCGCGCATATCGTCGGGCGTATCGAGCTGGACCAGGGTGGACCGCACCACTACGCTGATCATGTCGGAAGCGCCGAGCATGACCAGCGCGGCCATCGACAGCGGCAACCAGTGCGAGATGCCGAACACCATGGTGGCCACGCCGAACACGGCCACCGCGCCGAACATCACGCGTCCCACGCGGCGGTTCATCGGGTGATGTGCCAGCCACAGCGCGGTTACCAACGCGCCGACGGCGGGCGACGAGCGCAGCAGGCCAAGGCCCCAGGGCCCGGTGTGGAGGATGTCGCGCGCATAGATGGGCAGCAGCGCGGTGGCGCCGCCCAGCAGCACGGCAAACAGATCCAGCGAGATCGCGCCGAGCAGCACCGGACGGCTGCGGATATAGGAGAAACCGGCAAACAGCGTGGCGATGCTGACCGGCGTGGTCAGCCGCTGCGCGGCCTGGCGCAGCTTGAGCACGCTCACCAGGCAGGCGGCCACGGCGAACAGCGTGGCGCTGATGGCGTAGACCACGCCGGGGCCGGCCACATAGGCAAAGCCGCCCAGCGCGGGGCCGATGATGATGGCCGTCTGCGTGGCGGAACTGGACAAGGCCACTGCGCGCGGAAGCTGGCGCGGCGTGACCACACTGGGCAGCAGCGCTTGCAGCGTCGGCGTCTCGAATGCGCGGGTGGCGCCGATCAGGGCCACGAAGACAAAGATGTGATCGCGCGTGATCCAGCCCTTCAGGCTCGCCACCGCCATCGACACCGCAATCAGCGCTTCCAGCGTCTGGCAGGTCCGTACGATCAGGCGCCGGTCGAAACGGTCCGCCACATGGCCTGACACCAGCAGGAGCATCACCGAGGGCAGGAACTGCACCAGGCCCACCATGCCGAGCATGAAGGGATCGCGGGTGAGGTCATACATCTGCCAGCCCACGGCCACCGTGAAGATCTGATAGCCGATGGTGGTGCACAGGCGGGCAAACCAGAACAGCCGAAATGAAGGGTCGCGAAAAACAGAGTCCGGCGCGGTGGCCGGAGCAGTAGCAGGGGTCGGCATGGATGGCGGTGATGACGGGGCGGGCGGCGAGGCAAAGCGCTGGCTTGTCTCACTCGGCGGGAAACGCTGAAAAGCGCCTGAAACGACTCGCATGGCAGCCAAAACCACGCACCGGCTACCGGGCCATTTCCCAGGCAATTTCCCAGACCAGTTCCCGCAAGTTTCGGATTCTATCCGAGCCCCGCGATGCATGCAGGCGCATGCATTGTGTCCGTACGCCGCCGCCATGTATCAACAATGATGCAATATCGCTACAGAGCGAAAAAATGCGATTCGTTTCGAGAATCATTCGTATTCATAATGCACCACTCGATGTGGCGGCACCCTGACTTTCCCGCCCCATTCCCGGGAATTCCATTTTGCAGCCCAYCGTCTCGCTCACGTGCGCCGCTATCGGCACCGTCCTGCTTTGCCTGACCATGTCCCGCGCATGCGGCCGACACCCACCCTGGCGCCGTGCCCGCACCCGATGCCGCAACCGCACCGCAGGCCACTGGCGCTTTCAGCGCCGAAAGCGCGCTCAATACCGTTACCGTGGTAGGCAACTGGCTCGATAGCCCCAATGACTCCAAGGTGCAGGACCAGCCAGGCCTCGCTGGCTTATTGAGCAGGCAGCGCCATGCGCAGGCTGCTGGCCAGCGCCGCGGCCGCTGGCGCGGCATCGCGCCGCGACAGCAGCACCACGCGCGTGTCGCAGCCGGCATCGGCCAGCGGCACGAAGCGCACCCCCGGCGGCGCCATGCGCCCGAGCGAAGCCGGCACCAGGGCCACGCCAAACCCGGCCTCCACCAGCGCCAGTTGCGACAGCTTGCGCGAGATCGCCGCGGCGGCGCGCGGGTAGAAGCCGCTCGCCAGGCAGCACTGCGCCACGCGCTGGCTCAGGCCGCCGCGATCCGCATGCGGCAGCGACACGAAAGGTTGCTCCCGCAAGGCCTCCAGCGCGATTTGGTCCTCCCGCGCCAGCGGGTGCGCGCTGCTTACCGCCAGTTCGAGACGTTCGCTGTAGAGCGGATCGACGTTGACGCGGGGCAGCCGGCGCAGCAGCGGCTCGCGCGCCAGGCCAAGATCGGCGCGGCCTTCCTCGATCTCAAGCGCCTGCTGTTCGCTGGACGCCTGCGAGATTTCAAGACGAATCCCCGGATGTCCGGACTGGTACGCGCGCAATACCGCCGTGCAGGCTGGCGTCAGCGGCACCGAACTCGAATGCAGCAAGCGCACAGTGCCTTGTTCTCCGCGCTCGACCTGGCGCGCCTGCGCCGATGCCTCGGTCAGCTCGGCCAGGATGCGGCGGGCGGCTTCATGGAAAGCGCGGCCGGCCGGCGTGGTTTCCACATGGCGCGCCTTGCGCACCAGCAGCGCCACCTGCAACATGCCCTCCAGTTCCTTGATCTGCCGGCTCAGCGCCGACTGGGCAATAAAGAGCCGCTCGGCGGCCAGGCTGAAGCTGCCGGCATCGACGATTTCCACGAAATAGCGCAACTGCTTGAGGGACGGGCTCATTCAGGGACAGGCTCATTGAAGGACGGGCTCATGCCGGGCCGGGTCGTGCGCGGGGCCGCGAGCCGGGATTGCGGACTGCGATGGCTGGATTGGCGCCGGCGCGGCGCACGCGCGCAGTGTGCCATGGCGCGGGCGCCGCGCCCAGCACCCTGCCATGCCGCTTTGCGATGGATCGCGGGGCGCTTTGATATTGGTCCGCCGGCGGGCGCGTCCCTATGCTGTGGGTCACGCAACCCCGACTCAGCCTATCGTGGAACTCCCCTCCCTTTCCTTCCTGCTCCCTGGCTTTTCCCTGCCGGCCTACCTCGCCATGTGCCTGGCAATCGCCGGCGCTTATGTGATCTTCGGCATGGCGGGCTTTGGCACCGCGCTGGTGGCGGGACCGCTGCTGGCCTACCTGATGCCGGTCAGCCAGATCGTGCCTCTGCTGGCGCTGATGGACTGCAGCGCCGCCGCCTTTGCCTTGCTGCGCGATGGCCGCGCCGCGGACCGCGCCGAGCTTGGCCGGTTGCTGCCCTGCATGCTGGCCGGCAGCCTGGCGGGCGCCGCGTTGCTGCTCAAGCTGCAATCGGATCTGCTGCCGCTGCTGCTGGGCATGTTCGCCATGGCCTACGCGGTCTGGTCGCTTGCCGGCAGGCGCCCGGCGGGCTTCACGCCGCGCGCGGCGCTCCCTTTCGGGCTGGGTGGCGGCATCTGCTCGGCCATGTTCGGCAGCGGCGGTTTCCTGTATGCGATCTACCTGTCGGGACGGCTGGGCAAGGACGCGATGCGCATGACGCAATCGACGCTGATCGGCGTAAGCACGCTGACGCGGCTGGTGCTGTTCGCGCTGGCGGGAGTGTATGCAGGCGCGGCCATCCTCAAGCTGGCGCTGATGCTGGCGCCGGCGATGGCGCTGGGCCTGTGGGCCGGGCGCAGGATCACGCTGCGCTTGTCGCGCGAGCAGTTTCTGCGCATGGTCAATGTGGTGGTGCTGTGTTCGGGCGGCGCGCTGGTGCTGCACTTCCTGCTGCGCGTGAACTGACGAACGCCGCCCGGCGAGGGCGGCGTTCGTCCATGACACCCGGCCTCAGACGATCTCGCGCGTTTCCATGAACTGCAGATTGGGAAAGCGCTCCTGCGTCAGGCGCAGGTTGACCATGCTGGGCGCCAGGTAGACGTGGTCGCCCGCGCCGTCGAGCGCCACGTTATGGCCGGCCTTTTCGATCAGCTTGTCGATCTCCGCGGGATCGCCCTTGAGCCAGCGCGCCGTGGCGCAATCGTGCGACTCGAAAATCGCGTCGACGCCGTACTCATGCTCCAGGCGGTGCGCCACCACGTCGAACTGCAGGATACCCACGGCGCCCAGCACCAGGTCGTTGGAAGCGATCGGGCGGAACATCTGCGTGGCGCCTTCCTCGGCCAGCTGCTGCAAACCCTTTTGCAGTTGCTTGACCTTCAGCGGGTTGTTCAGTCGCGCGCGGCGGAAGAACTCGGGCGCGAACGAAGGAATACCAGTGAACTTGAGCGCTTCACCCTCGCTGAACACGTCGCCCAGGCGGATGGTGCCGTGGTTGGGCACGCCGATGATGTCGCCGGCATAGGCCTCTTCGGTCGTATTGCGGTCCTGCGACATGAAGGTGATGGCGTTATTGATCGCCATGGTCTTGCCGGTGGACACGTGCAGCAGCTTCATGCCGCGCTCGAAACGGCCCGAACAGACACGCACGAAGGCGATGCGGTCGCGGTGSYGCGGGTCCATRTTGGCCTGGATCTTGAACACGAAGCCGGTGAACTTGGGCTCCTGCGGCTCCACCACGCGCGACTCGGCATGGCGCGCCTGCGGCGGCGGCGCCAGCGCGCACAGTGCGTCGAGCAGCGATTGCACGCCGAAGTTGTTGACGGCCGAGCCGAAGTACACCGGCGTCTGCTTGCCGCTGAGAAAGGCGTCCTTGTCGAAGGCATGCGAAGCGCCGCGCACGAGTTCGATCTCGATGCGCAGTTCCTCCGCCTGGCTGCCCAGCACGCGGTCCAGCTCCGGGTTGTCCAGCCCCTGGACGATGGCCGAGGTGCCCTTGTCGCCGTGCGGATCGAACAACTGCACGCGGTCGTCGATCAGGTGGTACACACCGCGGAAAGACTTGCCCATGCCGATCGGCCAGGTCATCGGCGCGCACTGCATCTTCAGCACGTCCTCGATTTCGTCGAGCAGTTCGATCGGCGAGCGGCCTTCACGGTCGAGCTTGTTGATGAAGGTGATGATGGGCGTGTCGCGCAGGCGGCAGACGTTGAGCAGCTTGATGGTCTGGGCTTCGACGCCGTTGACCGAGTCGATCACCATCACCGCGGAGTCCACCGCGGTCAGCGTGCGGTAGGTGTCTTCCGAAAAGTCCTCGTGGCCCGGCGTGTCGAGCAGGTTGATGATGTTCTCCTGGTAGGGGAACTGCATCACCGAGGAGGTCACCGAAATGCCGCGCTGCTTTTCCAGCTCCATCCAGTCGGAGGTGGCATGGCGGTCGGCCTTGCGCGCGCGCACTTCGCCCGCGACCTGGATGGCGCCGCCGAACCACAGCAGTTTTTCGGTCAGGGTCGTCTTACCCGCGTCAGGGTGCGAAATGATGGCAAAGGTGCGACGACGCGCAATTTCGGATACGAGCGAGCTCACGGCAGTGGATTCGGCAAACAGAAGATGAAATAAGGGCCCGGGGCGCAGCGGACCGGCGCCAGGGGCCGGCGCGACCATCAGCTTGCGGTCGGGGGCCGGGCACTGCGGGCATGCACGAAGGGAATCGGGCCGTATTTTACCGGTTCGCGGGACCAGCGGCGCGGGGATCGGGCGGCACGCTGCCGCTTTGCCCTCTCAGGCTGCCGAATTGCAGCGCGTACTGGCGAGTGAGTTCGGCACCGAAGAAGAAAATTTGCGCCGAATAATACACCCACAACATCAGCGCCACCACCGAGCCGGCCGCCCCGTAAGACGTAGCCACGGCACTATTGCCCAAGTAGAGGCCAATCAGCCGCTTGCCCACCGCGAACAACAGGGCGGTGATGACCGCCCCCATGATCACATCGCGCCAGGCGATGCGCGCGTTGGGCAGCATCTTGAAGATCACGGCGAACAGCAAAGTGACCACGCAAAAGGAAAATGCCGTTGAGATCGCTTCGGCGACCGGCGCAAACCACGATTGCGTCCACAACTGCCCCCAGAACCGGTCGATCACGGCCAGCGCGGCATTGACGATCAGCGACACCAGCAGCATGAAGCCCAGCACCAGCACCAGGCTGAACGACAACAACCGCGCGCGCAGCAATTGCTGCCAGCCCGCGCCTTGCGGCACGGGCGCTTGCCAGATCTCGTCCAGGCTGCCCTTTAGCTCGGCAAAGGCGCTGGTGGCGCCGACGAACAGGATGCCGGTGGCGATGGCGGCGGCCACCCCGCTACCGCCGGCGCGATGCGTGGCGGCAAGGATTTGCTGAACGGCCGCCGCGCCCTGGGCGCCGACCAGGCCCTCGATCTGGGCGAATATCTCGCCGCGTGCCGCCTCCGCGCCGAAGAAGAGGCCGGCAATGGAAATCACCAGCACCAGGATTGGCGCCATCGAGAAAAGCATATAGAAGGACAGCGCCGCGCCCTTGCTGGCGGCACGGTGCGCCAGCCACGAGCGTATCGCGGCCAGCACCACGCTGACCGTGCGCGCGGCGGTATGGCGATTGGGCAACCAGTTGCCATTGCCGCCCGGGCGTTGCCTGGGCGGCTTGTGGTCCAGGGACCGGTCGGGGAAATCGGCTGGATTCACGCGTGGATCCCGTTATTGATCGGCGCCGGCGAGCGGCCCCGCAGGGGCGGGGCCATGAGCGCCGTTGTCATAGGCGGCGCTAGCGCCGGTCCTTGCTCAGGCCCCATATCAGCGACACCATGAACAGCACGATGAAGATGAGGAAGACAATTTTGGCGAACGCGGCCGCCCAGGCGGAAATGCCGCCAAAGCCGAACAAGGCGGCAATCACGGCGATGACGAAGAAAACCACGGCGTAGCGCAACATGATGCGACTCCAATGCAGCCATCTCCCGTCTTGTTATCCGCTCCAAGGTTCATGATACCGCCCATCGCACGCTTTGCCCAAGCCGCCCGCGGCTCGGTTTTGGCCCGATCCCGGCACCAGCAGCTAGACTGAAAGACGGGCAAGGCGCCATTTCGCCGCGCGCGCACGGCGTCACCGGACCGTTGAGCGCCATCCCCAACGTGCAAGCACCGTCCTCCAGCACGCAACCCTTTGACAGTCGGAAGGAGGCACCATGAACAGAAGGACTATCCACCGCCTCGGGACCGCCGTCTTCCTGGCGCTCGGCCTGCTCGCCGCCGCTGGTTGCGAACGCAGCCAGCCGGGCCCCAAGCCGATCTCCAGCGGACCCGCGCAACACGCCGGCGGCACAGCGCAGGGTCTGCCAGGCGCGCCAGCCTGAGCGCATCGCCAGCTTCGCAACCGCGCAGGGCAGGCCAGCGTGGCCGGTGCGGCCTGCGTGGCACCCATGCTCCTGCAAGCTCAGGGCGTACCCGTTTCTGCGTAGGGACCATCGCACCCCGCGGACGGCGTTGCGCGTGGCAAACGGGGGTTGCGGGGCACAAAAGCGGCCGGCAGCAAAGGCAGGCGGGCGCGCCAGCCACCGCCGGCCTTGTTTCAGCAATGTAACCGGCGCCCGCCCGCCCGTCGGGGCACACATGGCGCGGCGTCTGGCCTGATCCATCATGGCTGGGCGGTAGATCGGCAATAGCTTACAACCGGCTTCACTGCCAACAGCGTGTTTCAGTGCTGCAACCAAAATGTCCCCCCTTTTGCGGGGAACTTACACACGATCTGGCAACCCACCCGCAAACCCTTGCCAGCGCTGGATCCCAGGGTATTGGCACGCTTGTCGCTCTACTCCGCAGAGGGAGATATAAAAAAATGACGCGACGAGTCCTACAACGCGGGAGTGAGTTCTGCCATGCGTCAGCCGCCTGCGCGAATGACGGCACGAAGGCGCTCGTATCGACTGGCGCGGCCTGCGCCCTCGGTCTTGCAGCTTTTGTCGCCGCCTTTGCTTCCTTCTCCGCGAGTGCAGATCCAGGCGATATCGTCGTTCTGCGCAGCGTCGAGCCGCACATTGCCTATCGCGGCATTCCGCAGGGGGACATGCCGGTAGCAGCCGCTGTCGAGCCGTTTCCGTCCGCCCGTTTCCAGCAATCCACAGCCGCCGTGGTGAGCGACCTGACCGACAGCGATCTCGCTGCCGCGGTGGGCCGCAGCACCGGCGGCACCGCCGTGTCCGGCACCAGCCAGTCTGCCACCGGGCGGCTGGTCGTGGTATCCAGCCAGATCGAGGGCCTGGCCAACGGCAGTGGCGCTGGAGGCGTCTCGGGCGGCATCGCCGGCCAGATCGCGCAAGCTACCGGCAACATGAGCGGCGCCCTGATGCGCGGGCTGGCGCCGCTCGCGGTGGGAGGCCGGCCATGACCCTTACCCACGCTGCCGTTCTGGCCAGCCTTTTACTGGCCAGCCTCCCATCCCACGCCCAGGGCACCGACACCGACAGCGCGCGCATCGATACGGGCGCGCTCGCCGGCGTTGCCGGGCGTGCCGCCGTTAACCTGGCCGCCGGCAGCGGCAATGCGCAAAGCAACCAGGCTGCCATCGCGGACATTGGCAGCGCTACGGTGCAGTCGCGCCAGCACGCTGGCGCGTCCGTGCCCGCGGGCGGCGCCGTGAGCCAGATCGGCAACGGCGCATTCGCCAATGGCAGCGGACTGCTGAGCGCCAACGTGGCCAGCGGCAACGGCAACCTGCAAAGCAACGCGGCAGTGCTGGCGCCGGCCGCCAGCGTAAGGATCGAAGCCATCTCCGACGGCCTGCTCGCCGCGGAATCGGCCGGAGGGAGTCGCCCGGGTTCAGCGGGCCACGCAGCGGGACCCCGCGAGGCAGTCATCCAGCCGGATGCCTACCGCAACGCGACGGGCCTGGTGCAGCTGAACCAGACGGCAGGATCGGGGAATGTCTCGTCCAACGTTTTTGTGCTCCGTCCCCCGGCGGGCACTTTTTTCTAAGCAGGGAAGGAGAAAATCATGAAAACGAAAATCCTCGCCATCGCAGCGATAACCGCGCTTTCCACCAGCGCGTTTGCGGGCGGCTTCAGCTATTTCGATCGGCCGGACGATGCCGATATCTTCAACCAGACCGCCATCAGCAACGACATCTACGTCCGTGGCTTCGGCTTTGCCTGGGGCGACATCCGCTTCAAGTCCGAGTCGGGCGCGGTGGTCAACAGCCAGCAGAGCGCGCGCGACAATAACGTGCGTATCGGCCCGTCCAGCAATAGCGCATCCGGCGGCGGCAACGCGCTGTTCAATGCGCAGGGCAATATCGGCGTGAACATTTCCGCAGGCGCGGGTAATGGCCAATCCAACCAGGCCGCGCTGGCCAGCATCGATGCGTCGGACGTGTTCGCCTCGGCGCAGGTTTTCTCCAGCCAGAAGACCGGGGATAACGGCGTGCATATGGTCGGCGCGGCGAACAGCGCCAGCATGGGCGACAACATGCTGGCCGGGGCCAAGGGCAATGTCGGTGTGAACATCGCTGCCGGCGCCGGCAACCTGCAGAGCAATTCGCTGGCCGCCTCGGTCAATACGGGCAGCGGCAACAGCGGTGGCCGCAACGGTGCGCCAGTCGGCGTGCTGGCCAAGGCGACCGCCTCAAACGACCAGACGACTTACGGCAACGATCTGTCCATGTGCGGCTGCCGGCCGAGCAACGCTGCCACGCTCAGTGGCAGCGCCCTGGTCAACGCAGTCGGCAATATCGGCGTCAACATCGCCGCCGGCGCCGGCAACGTGCAGAGCAACGGGCTCGCGATTTCCACCGCGGCCCATTGAAGCAGGATAAACGCGGCAGGAGAGCCGGGTACCGGGGGGTACCGGCTCATCCCGCCCAACGGGGGGATGTGTCATGCGCGCGCTATTCCGCATGGCCGGGGCATGCGTACTGCTAGCAGCGGCACTCGGCGCTCACGGTCAGAGCACGATGACAATCGACATCGACGGCCAGCCGATGCTCAGGAAGCCTGTCAAGAGCATGCTCGAGATGCGCTACCAGAACATGATGCGCCAGCAACTTGACTTCAGTTGTGGTGCGGCCGCGGTGGGTACGCTGCTTCGCTACGGCTATGGCTTTGACCTGGCGGAGCCCAGGATCGTCGAGGACATGCTGCGCATCGCCGACGCCGACACCGTGGTCAAGAACGGCTTCTCCATGCTCGACATGCGCAACTACGTGGAGACGCTCGGCCTGCGCGGACGAGGTTTCCGGGTCGACTACAGCGCCCTGCGGCAACTCAAGATCCCGGTCATCACCCTGCTCGACGTCAACGGTTACCTGCATTTCGTGGTGGTGCGCAAGGCAATAGACGGGCGCGTGTTTGTCGCCGACCCTGCGCTGGGGAACCGCATCATCAAGGAGGAGGACTTCGCGGCCAACTGGAACGGCCTGGTGTTCGCCATCGTCGGCCGGCCGTTCGACCCGAACTCGCCGCTGCTCAACATCACCGCGCCTGCCTTGCGCGAGCGGACCAACGCCGCGCTGGCCGGCGGCATGGTGCCCGCAGCGCTGGACTTTGGCCTGATCCGGATGGATTACTTCTGACATGGACGCCGCGCTTCGCCTCCTCTGCCTGAGCTGCTCGGCCAGCGTGGCGCTGACCGCATCGGCCGCCGCCCGCGCCTCTGCCGTGACGGACGACTTGAGCGAGGTGGTTGCCTCGCCGGTCATGGCAGAGCTCGTCGGTGACGACGAACTGGCGGCCGTGCGCGGCAAATACATGGGTGCGAGCCTGGTCAGCGGCTTCGTGGTGGAGATGGTCTCGCGCTGGCAGAACGACACGGCGATCGCGACGGCGAGCGCGCGCGTGGCGGCCGCCAACCTGGCCGCCGCCAGGGCGGTTTCCCAGGCCACCGCCAGCCTGTCGGCGCAGGTGCAGAGCCTGGCGCCTGGCAACGTGCAGGGCAATGGCGGCGTGGCCAGCTCCGCAGTGCAGGTGGCGGGCGTGGGCCAGGTCACGCAGATCGCGGGCGACGCCAACTCAGCCAGCAACGTCAGTACCATCACGACGCAGACCGCGCCCATCCAGGCGGCGACGGGCAACAGCAACCCGGCACCGCAAGTAGCTCAGGGCAACGGCATCACTGCCAGCGCCACGATCGCTGCTGGCGGTGGCGTCTCGGTGGCCATTCAATCGGCCGCGGGCAGCGCCACGCAGAATGCGCAGACCGGCAGCCTGATGCAGACCGCGCGCATCACCGGCGACGCGCAGCAAGTGCTCAACCTCACCAACATCACGCTGCAGGTGCAGCAACTGTCAAGCCGGCAACTGACCCAAACCAGCATGCGGGACGCACTAGCGGCGATGGCGACGATGCGACGATAATCCACCATGCAAGGGCTGGCGCACCCGCATCGCGCCCATTCAGATTTCCGGGGGGAAAGATGAAGAACGAATTCGCTCTGTTGGGTACCCTGGCGGGTACCCTGATCTCCACTGGCGCGTGGGCCCAGGTCAGCGTCCAGCCCAGCACAGACGAGCGGATCGAACGGCTGACGAATCTGGTCGAGCAACAGCAAAAGACCATCAAGGCTCTCGAGCAGCGCCTGAACGACCTGGAAATGGTCGGGGCGCGCGGACGAGGGGTGGCAGGGGGAACGGGGAGCAGTGCCGAGGGGAACGCTGGTGGTGCCATGACCGCCGCCGGTGTTCCCTCATTGGCACAAGAGGCCAGCCCTGCCACACCTGGCGCGACAGCCGCAGCCACCGCGACTTCCGGCAGCGATACCCCTGTAGTGGGTTCGGATGCGCGCGAAACCCAGCAGCAGGCACGCGTGCAGAGCAAGGATCTGGTCTACCAGAGCGAGCACGCGCCGCTATTCGAGCGGCGCCTGACCATCGACAGCGGTTTCATCTATAGCTACTACGACCGGCGCGCGCTGTCGCTGTCCGGCTTCCTGGCACTGGATGCCATCTTCCTCGGCACCATCAATCTCAACCAGACCAAGTCGTACACGCTCACCTACGACACCATCGCGCGCTATGGTCTCTCCGACCGCTTTTCGATGGATTTCGACCTGCCGCTCATCTACCGCAATACCAATTTCCTCTCCGGCGGTGCGGGCGGCTCCGCCTCGAACCTGTCCGACGCGACGCTCAGCACGGCAGCGCCGGGCGACATCAGCATGGGGTTGTATTATCAGTTCCTGCGTGAGAGCGGCGCGGCACCCGACGTCGTCGGCAGCATCCGCGTACGCGCACCCACCGGGCGCTCRCCGTTCGGCATCAAGCTGGTTCCGGCGGACCCCAACAACAACAATCTCAATATCGCCGACCAGTTGCCCACGGGCAACGGCGTATGGGCCGTTACCGCCGGCCTGTCGCTGCTCAAGACCTACGACCCGGTGGTGCTGTTCGTGAATGCCAGCTACACCTACAACATCAAGCGCTCGGTGAGCGATATTTCCTCGGTGCAGGGACAGGTCACGCCGGCCGACGTCAAGCTGGGCGACACGTTCGGCTTTGGCGGCGGCCTCGCGCTCGCGCTAAACGACCGCACGTCGATGTCGCTGGCCTTCAATGCCTCCATTTCGGGCAGCACGCAGGTCACCACCGCCGGCGTTACGCAGACCGTGATCGGCAGCCGATCCAATGTGGCCACCATGACCTTCGGCTTGAATCACGTGATTACCAAAGGCTGGTCGGTGAGCGCCGCGATCGGCCTCGGGCTGACACCCGACGCGGCGAACTACACAGTGACGCTGCGCTTCCCTTATACGTTCTGAATCGGGTAGGTCGCTCCCGTCCCCTCCCCCAAAAAAAAGGCGGGCCGCAGCCCGCTTCCGTCCTGTATGCCGCTTCTGCGGCGATGTGTTGTTAGTCGCCGGCGCCGGGGCGCGCTTCGATACGGATATTGTGCTTGTGCATCAGCCGGTATAGCGTGACCCGCGAGACGTTGAGTTCGCGCGCGGCCGGCACCACATGGAAGCCGTGACTTGCCATCACGGTACGGATCGCCTCACGCTCAGCCTCTTCGCGGATCGCATCCAGGGTCTTGCGCGGTGAGTCGCTGCCACCGTGCAGCTGCAGGTCCTCCGCGGTGATCTTGCGGTTATCGGTCATCACGATGGCGCGCCGTACCCGGTTGATCAGTTCGCGTACATTGCCGGGCCACTCATATTGCATCATGGCCTGGGTGGAGCACGGCGAAAATCCGCGAATGCGCCGGTGCGCCTCGTGGCCATGTTCGGCGAGTACCGAGTTGGCCAGTAGCAGGATGTCCTCGCCGCGTTCGCGCAATGGCGGGATCGACAGGGTCAGCACACATAGCCGGTGGAACAGGTCGGCGCGGAAGCGACCGTCCGACTGGGCCGCCACCAGGTCCACGTGTGTCGCCGAGATGATGCGCAAATCCAGCGGGATCGACTGGTGCCCGCCTAGCCGGGTGATAGTGCCTTGCTGCAAGAAGCGCAGCAGGGCTACCTGGCTTTCCAGGGGCAGGTCGCCAATCTCGTCGAGGAACAGGGTACCGCCCTGCGCCTGCTCGATCCAGCCTATCTTGCGCTGGTTGGCGCCGGTGAACGCGCCCTTCTCGTAGCCGAACAATTCGGACTGCACCAGGTGCGGCGGGATTGCGCCGCAATTGATCGCCACGAACGGACCTTTGCGGCGGCTCGAGGCTTCATGGATGGCTTGCGCCGCCAGCTCCTTGCCGGTGCCGGACTCGCCGGAGATAAATACGGGCGCCTCGTTGTGCGCCACCTTGGCTAGCGAGCGGAACATGGAACGCATGGCCGCGCACTCGCCGATCATCGGTCCGTGGCCGATCAGTTCGTGGCTGCGGGCGCCATGCAGGCAGGCCATGCCGTGCGCGTGCTTGAGCGTGTAGAGCAGTTCGCTGAACGAGAACGGCGTGCGCACGTAGTCCACGCAGTAGTCGCGTATCAAGCGCCGCACGCGTTCGTCTTCCAGCATGCGCGACGACGTGATCGCCACCCACATCACGTGCAGGTATTGCAGGCTTTGTTCGAGCTGCATCAGGTCGGCATCGCTGTATTCGCTCTCGAGATCGAGCACGCCAGCCATCGGCGCGCTGCCCCGTACGACCCGGCTCAGATCCCGGATCTGCTGAATATGGCGAATCTCCCAGCCGGAGCCGAACTGGGCCGGGTCAAATCCATAGGGTTCGTGGCGCGATACGACCAGCACCTGTGCGGTGCGTGTCGCCGCCTTGCACAGTCGGTCCATAACGTTCTCCCTGACATTGAGCACTTTGACTATTCCAGCTTCCGCCACGGCCGCGCTCTGATGCGGGCTCTGTTTGCGGCCAAGCTGAGTCGGTTGGGGAGGCTCCCCCACGCGCAACGTCGGCATTACGATTTGGACTGGCTGCGGGACTGCTCGCCGAGAATGGCGGTGTGGTCGCCCCCGGCCTGGAGCTGCTCGCGAATACGCCGGCGCACCTCGTCTTTCTCGCGCGTCAGCTCGCTGCGCGGTGCCTCCAGCGACTGGCCCGAGTAACGGCAATAGAGCGCCTTGTAGGTCAGTTGGCTAAGGATCCATTCCTGCAGCAACTCACGCTGGCGGGACAGTTCGCTTTCGAGCGAGCGTTGCCGCTGCAGCAATTGCTCGATCGCTGCCCGCACATGGGGCGGGAGCGTCTCGTCCTGGCTCAGGAATGCGTCGACGGTACTGGCGGCAGGATCGCCCCGCTCGCTGATGCGGCTTCGGCGCGGTGCCTCGGCTGCGGCTTCTCCCAAAGCCAACCAGGCACGGTGAATGGACAGGCTGGCGGACTCGCTGATGGGCCCCATGGCGGGTCGCCGGATTTCTCCTGCGGTCATGATGTGATCCCCGTTGAACAACACCCCCGGCACTACACGTTCGCGATTACCACTTATGTTTGATCTTATTGTTTGCTTTTCTAATCGGGCGGGCGTGTATCCGCGCGCTCCTTTCGTGGTGGCGAAGCCATCTGGACGATGGTCTGATCGTTCAGTCCTTGCCGTCTGTGTGCGGTGGACTTGTTTCTGTCTAAATTTTCAGGCCTGACTACACTGCGCCAGCGGCGCGACCCCGGAGTGCCGGAGTCAAGAAGGGGCGCCCTTAAAGCGCCCCGCTATCTGCCACGCCTCTAGTTCAGTGCATTTGGGCCTGTTTGTCCAGCCCTCAGTATGGGCACTCAGCCGAATATCATCCTTTCGTATGAGCCACATGACCACGATCATCTGCCTTGCGAGGTAATTAGCCACTTACTTTTTGTGTAAAAAGAACGACAGTTCGGGAGCCTGGCAAGCCCCGGGCACGTTTCGGCGGGTGCGCAGAAACGGGTACGCCCCAGCGATCCCGGAGGCGGCAATGCGCTCCGCGGGCGACGCAGAAACGGGTACGCGCGTCGCCGCGGGCCAATCGCGGTTGCGGGCTCAATGCCCCGGCAAGTGATAGAACTTGAAGACAAAGACAGCGGCGATGATCCACACCAGGACCGGGACCGTGCGGGCCTGCCCTGTCAACAATTTGAGCCCCGCATAGGTAATGAAGCCAAAAGCCACGCCCTTTGCCACCGAATAGGTGAARGGCATGCCAGGCGCGGTCAGCATGGCGGGTACCACCTCGGTCGCATCGCTCCAGTCCAGGTCCACCAGCTCGCGCAACATCAGGCGAGACACGTAGAACTGCGCCGGCGCCGTGGCATTGCCGGGCACGGTGCCCGCGAGCGGAGCGATGAACCGGCTGGCGAGAAAGAGCGTCGCCACCGTGACCGCGGTAAGCCCGATCCATCCACCTGCCTGCACGCCTGATGCGCTTTCGATATAGGCGGTGGTGGACGACGAGGTGCCGAGAAAATATCCCGGCATGATCGCCGTGCTATCGGCCATCAGTGCCTTGTTAAGCCGGTCCATCTTGCCCGCCTTTAGCAAGCCGGCGCGATTGGCCACGCCCATCAGGGTGCCGGTGGCGTCGAACAACTCCGCCAGGAAGAACACCAGCACCACATTGATGATGCCGATCGACAGGGCGGCGGAGATATCGAGCCTGAGCAGGGTCGGCGCAATGGAGGGCCATGGAACGTGTTGTCGCCGACTACGAAGCTAAGGATGGTGGTAAGCAGGATGCCGATCAGGATCGCGCCTTTGACCTTAAGGTGATCGCGTGCCAGGATCACGAAGAAGCCGGCGGTGTAGGCCATGGTCAGGAACGTGGTTGGCCCGGCCAGCAACTCGATGCGCGCGTCGGTCGGTGCTCGCTTAACTTGAACAAGCGCTCCACCTGCGAAACTCCGGCGGCACCTGCGGGTAGACTGGTTTGCTGGCGGGTTCCTGCCCGGGCTACTGACGCTGCGCATGTGCGGCCAAGCGTACTGTCTAGCAATTTCTTCCCCCCGGCACCGCTGCCGGCCAATAGGCATCATCTGAAAAATGTGATGATCCCACGACGATCGGCAGTGGATCCGGGCAGGCATCCAGAATCACCCTACCTTGACGCTGACGCTAATCCGCCGTATAAACCCCGCTAGATTCAAGCGACGAGGCAACAGCACATTCGTTAGCCACCGTCATGGTACTTCCGTTGTCCATGGTGTCCTTTCCTTGAGTTGCTTTGCTCGGATACGCGTGAGCTATCCGTTTCTTTTAAATTTTTCCCAGGAAAAGCAATACCATGCAAACCGGTATCGTTAAATGGTTCAACGACGCCAAGGGCTTCGGTTTCATCAAGCCGGACGCTGGCGGTGACGATCTCTTCGCGCACTTCTCTGAAATCCGCTCGGAAGGTTTCAAGTCGCTGCAGGAAAACCAACGTGTGTCGTTCGAAGTCAAGAACGGCCCGAAGGGCCTGCAAGCCGCGAACATCACGCCGCTGTAAGCAATAGACTGGCACCCCGCCCTGGGGTGCGCCCAGTCAGGAAAACCCCGCCTCTCGAGGCGGGGTTTTTTTTCGCCCGCGCGTACTGCGTGCGCGGCGGATCAGTCAGGCATGGCCCTCCACCCACTCGGCACGCTACGGCGGACCGCCAACCGTGCGGCATCCATGCCGGCAGCGCAGCGCACTGGCGGCCCCAAGCAGTGCCATTGCGCCGCCGCCTGCCGGCCCAAATCAGCCCCATTGGCGAAAACGCTCCCGGCAACGCACGCAGAAATGGGTACGCTTGCCTGCGGCGGGGCTAAAGAGAACTCCCGGACCCCCAAATCACTCCGCAGAAATGGGTACGCCCAAGGCGCATTGAGCACCCGCGGCCATTCCCGATGGCCAGAAACCACGCAGAAATGGGTACGCCTCATCATTCGGGCGCTTCGCGTCGGCAACTAAGCGGCGTTTGCCGGCTGTGACGCAGCAAGTCATCACGCAGAAACGGGTACGCCCTGCGCCAGATCTGCCCTCCACGCCCCCAAGGCTGGGCGAATACCTCTCCGCAAGCGGCGCGGTGATGCAACGCCGCAACGCAGAAACGGGTACGCCCCCTCATTTTTTGGGCCAGGCCAATCACTAGTGCAAGCGCRCCCGTCGCGCAGAAACGGGTACGGAGCGCGGCTTTCGGGCACCGTGACGCAGTTGCCCCCCTCGCGCAGAGCCCCCGCGTCACCTGGCGCCACGCCAATTCCTTGCCGCGGCGAGGAAATCCGTGCTCCCCCGCAGAAATGGGTACACCCCAGACGCGACGACGGTGTTCCTTCCGTCGCAGAAATGGGTACGCGCCCGTCAAGTCATCGCGCGCCGCCGGGGCACGCCACCATCCCCTCACCACCAACAGCACGCAGAAACGGGTACGCCACCGGAAAGCCTTTAATTTATTTATGATCCTTGAGTGCAAGTACTCGCTTTCAGTAAGAAGCTTGTGTATAATGGAAAGGAGAACCAGCTTGCGGGAAATAGTGGCAACGGATATACGCAGAAACGGGTACGCGGTGAGCGGAAACCTGGCTTGTTGGGCCCGCAGAAACGGGTACGCCAAGCACTGTGAAGCAACGGAATCCACGATTCGCAGAATTGGGTACGCCGCAGAAATGGGTACGTTTTGAGTGCGCCAGGGCGCCGAACCTCGGATTTCAAATAGCTCCACGCAGAATTGGGTACGGAAATGGAACGGCAAGCACCCTTGTTACGCAGAATTGGGTACGGGCGCGATGAAAAAGGGCTGTGGCGGGATGGGCGGCGTACCCGTTTCTGCGGGGATAACTAGTCCGCAAACCGGATCCCAACGGCATACGTGACGAAAAGCGCCCTTGATGCGCAGAAACGGGTACGCTTTTGGCTCGGGTGGCTGTGGAAAAGCCTGTGGGAACAGCGACTTATCCCCGCAGAAACCGGTTCGGGCTTTGCGCTGAAACGGGTTCGGTATACCGCAGAATCAGGTACAGCACTTCGCAGAATCGAGTACGGTTTCACGCAGAATCGGGTTCGGCGAGGCCATATTTCCGCTTAAGAATCAGAGCCTTGGGGGCTCCGTATACGGTTTACAAGTAGTTAACCCATACTCTTATCGTTTACCGGTAGCTGATGGGTTGCCGTCCGTGGACAACCCTCCGGGGTTGCCCACCGCCGGCAACCATGCGACCAGTCTGGAGACCCCCCCACCCCAAAACACGCGGCATTGCAGGAAATTCGTCTACTGAACCCGTTTCTGCGTGACAAGGCTGTTGGCTTCGCGTAAAAAGTCGGGTATTCCGAAGCACGCCAATATGCCGATCAAACGCAACCAGACCATCCTTGGGTCTCGCGGTCCCGCCGATGTGGACAGTGAGCCCTCCCGCATCATCGTTCCCGGCGACGAGAACAGTCTGGTTCCGTCCGAAAAATTCCAGCGGCTCTTTGACGAAGCCCAGGCCATGGAGCGTGAAGACGCCTGGCAAAGCGGCGAAGTCGGCTTTCTGAGCCGGGCCAGTGTGCAAGTCACCTTGCCTTATCGGGCGCCAAAGGGTGCTCCCCCTGTGTGGACGCGGACCAGCGGGAATATTTCGCTGATGATCCAGCCTGGCTATTTCACTCAGCAGCGTTCAGAAAAAGCGAGCAATGGTCGCCAGAAACTGGTATCCGAGACGGTGTCGCTCGGGTATCCCTACGGCTCCTATCCGCGYYTTATGCTTGCCTGGATCGGCAAGGAAATCATGGCCAAGAAAAAGCGAGGCGAGTTTACGGGAACCGTAGAGGACCGTCGCATCTCGCTTGGCAACTCCTTGTCCGAGTTCATGTATAACCTGGGCATTCCGATGGCCACAGGAGGTAAACGCGGCACCATGACCCTGGTGCGGCAACAGATGATCCGTCTGTTCTCCGCCACAATTGCGATCGTCCAGAACAAGTCAACGCCCAGCCAGAACCAAAACCAGAGCCACGAACCCCTTTCGATTGACCGTGTTGGCTACCTGCTGGCAGACCAGCTGTCGACGTGGTGGGATCCCATGCAGCCTGGCCAGGGGTCCATGTTCGAGAGTTTCGTGGTCTTGTCGGAGCCGTTTTTCAATGAACTGGTTAATCGGCCAGTTCCGGTGGATATGCGTGCGTTGAAAGCACTCAAGCAATCCCCGTTCGCGCTCGATGTTTACTCCTGGCTAACCTACCGCTTTTTCACGATCCAGCGCCGCACTGAGATCCCCTGGGAAGCCTTGCAGATGCAATTCGGCACGGAAACCGAGAGCGAGCGCAAATTCCGCGCACTGTTCCGCAAGGCGCTTAAGGATGTGCTGGTCGTCTATCCAGGCGCCAAGGTGGACGCCGATTCCTCCAAGGCGCTGATCCTGCAGCCTTCCCGGACGAGCGTTCGCAAGCTGGCCTGATCCTGGCCACACGTGGTGCGGAACCCGCGGGCTGATCCAGCCCGCGGGTTTTTTGTTACTGGAGGATATTGTGCCTGCGGACGAAGGGAGCGTCGTGTGGCTGTCCGCGGGTCTTGCCTGGCGGGCACTTCCGATGGGGGAGCCGTCGCGGAGACGGTGCCTAGGAACAGGCGGTCGGGGAGGCGTGGCCTTCCGGCTGTGTAAACACAAAAGGCAAGCGAAAACGCTTGCCTTTTGCTTTGCTGACCACGCATGGCCCGGGAGCCTCGCGTGATCGGCGATTTCGGCGTGATTCGTGAGATCAGGCCGGCTTGATGGCGGATGCCTGCAAGCCCTTCGGGCCCTGCTTTACTTCAAACGTGACGCGCTGACCATCCTTGAGCGTCTTGAAGCCCGAACCCTGGATTTCGGAGAAGTGCGCGAACAGATCCGCACCGCCGTCGTCCGGGGTAATGAAGCCAAAGCCCTTGGTCTCATTGAACCATTTGACCGTACCGGTTGCCATGTGAATTTCCTTTCGAAGCAAGTTCTTGTACACAACGCTAACAACGCTAACAACCGTTCAAGCACGCTAAGTTCTCGTAGTTACCGAACGGACGCCGACGAGGTGACACGACTTGACTCGACTGTAGCGGGCATCATAACCAGTTTGTCTAGTTGTGTCATGTGCGCCGAAAGACGCACTATCGATACTTTAGGCGTATTTCATGCCGCATTTCAAGTGGAAATCTTTCATTTCCATAAAGCGAAATGTTTCCACTAATTTTATATTTTAAATATAAATTCAAAAAACAGTTGAGCCAGCACGTCACTTTGACTAAAGTTGCGGCTAGAGTTAATCGCGCTTTCAGCGCTGAAAGAGAGGTCTTAGTGCCAGCAAAAATCATCACGGTCTTTAACCAGAAGGGCGGGTGCGGAAAGACCACGGTCAGCATGCATCTCGCGGGTACGCTCGGTTTGCGCGGCGCACGCTCGATGCTGGTAGACATGGACGAGCAGGGCACCGCGACGCGTTGGGCCGCGCAGGCGAGCGACGAGCGACCCTTTCCAGCGTCGGTAATCGGCCTGGCCCCGTCTGGGGGTGCCATGCATCGCGAGGTCAGGAAGTTTGTGCAGGACTACGATTACATCGTGGTGGACTGCCCCCCAGCCGTGCATTCGGCGGCTCCCTCAAGCGCCCTGTTGATCTCCGATCTGGCGATCATTCCCGTCGTTCCGTCTCCTCCCGATCTCTGGGCTGCCGTGGCGGCCAAGACGCTGGCCCAGCATGCGCAGGTCCAGAACGAGACGCTCCGCATCCGCGTGATGGCAAACATGGTCCAGCGGCGCGTTTCCATTGCACGCCAGGCGATTGAAATATTGGGCGACGATTCGGAGGTGCCCCTGATGCATTCCATGATCGGCTCACGTTCGGCTTTCCGCGAATGCCAGGCGATCGGGTGCACGGTGCATGGTGTGGCGGGCGCGCGCGAGTCCGTGCAGGAAGTCGACATGATGGTCGACGAAGTCTTGTCTTTGATTGAGCAATAGGTATGGCAACAAAATTGAAAAGCCTCAAGGCAGGCATGCTGGCCGGAATGGCGGCCGAAAAGACGCGGGGCGACGCGCTCGACCGCTTTGCCCGTGCCGAAGCGGCAATTTCGCAGCATCCCAATGGTCTGTTGCAAGCGCGCAGCCGCGAGCCGAATCCCATTTTCAGCGCTGAAAGTGAGATGGAGGACGAGGGGGACGGGCGGATCCTGATGAAGGTTCCTCTGGCGCAACTGCACGACAATCCGTTCAATGCGCGCCGCATCTATGATCCGGTGGTGGTCCAGGAGCGGGCCGCTTCCATAGCCACGCATGGTCAGAAGACGCCGGGCCTGGCTACGCCGGATCCGGCGCGTCCAGGGCACTACATCCTGATCGATGGCCATTACCGCAAGCGCGCGCTGGCATCGGCGGGAAAGCTCGAGATGGAATGTTTCGTCGAGAGCAACCTGAGCGATCTCGATTTCTATCGCTTGTCCTTCCTGCTCAATGAACAGCGTTCCGACCAGTCGGCGCTGGACAATGCAATCGCTTGGCGGCAACTCCTCGACGAAGGCAAGGTCCAGAAGGAGGAAGATATCTGCGAGCTGACTGGCATGTCCGCCGGGACCGTCAACAAGACCCTGGCGCTGTTAAGGCTCCCGGATTCTGTGTTGGGTGTCATGCGCGAGCGGCCCAGTGCAATCGGCATTGCGACCGGTTACGAACTGACTCTATATTGCAAGATCGTGGGAGAGGACCGTACCCGCGACCTCGCTGCCCGGATCATGGCGGAAGGCTTGTCCAGCCGCGAGGTCGAGGCCATTCGCAAGCATGCACAGGAAGGAAAAGCGCGCAAGATCAAGGAAATCAGTCGCCAATATAAGATCCGGAGCGATGGTGGCCTATTGCTGGGAACGATCAAGGAGTGGGATTCCGGCCGCGTGATGCTGGACGTCCAGGTGGGCGATCGCGGCGCCCGCGAAGCCCTGGTTGAGGCACTCAAGGCACGCTTCGGCCTGGACAAGCCTGCGGGCTGATGGCTGGGCGGCAGCATAGGGGACGGTCGCCGCGGCACGTTCGTCCACGAGGCGTCATCCGATGGCCGGTGTCCCCGACGCGATGATACCGGCCGCGGCCCCTGCATCGGGCCCGCGCGCGCCGGCCCGTGCCATGCGGGTTCGCCGCCCCGCAAGATCACGCGGAGAGCGCGCCGCGAATCCCGCATCTTCCTCTTCGCGATAGCGTTCGATCGCCTGGCTCAACAGCGCGTGCAGGCCCCGCACCGAGTAACCGGCACCTGGCGACACGTCGGCTTTGCGCCTGGCTCGCCCGGTGGGTGGCAGCCGGGGAGGTCCGATCAGCACGATCGGTTGGCCAGCCTGACCGTGCCAGTCCAGTCCGCGGTCTTGCCAGTGACGCTCCAGCGCGATGCGTGCCGGAGCGCTGAGTGCTTCATCTCCACAGCCGGGTTCGCCGGCCATGCCGAGCTTGTCGCGCGTGAATGTCGTCAGGTCGGCAAAACCAATATGTTGCTCCTGGAGCAAGCGAACCGCGGCCTCGGCTGCACGGTACCGCAGCCCCTCGGCGTCCCGCCCCCGAGCAGCCAGCCACTCCAGAAACCGGGAAAGGGAATCGAGCGAGAGCGGGCTGCCCACGCCGGCAGGCACCGCGGCACGTTGCGCGTTGGCCCGTGTCTCGGGCTGCCAGACATGGTCCGCAAGATACCCCTGAATCTGCAGCCACTCAAATAGCGCACCAAGGATGCGCGACGCGTGAAGCACGCTGCTTTCCGACAGCGGACCGGTGAACGGACGCCAGGCTGCCGATTCCCTGGGAGCGCGCGGTCCGACCCATAGCCGGACGGGGCCGGGATTGCGCAGGAACCCAAAGTACTCCAAACGATCCTGGCCGTCCAACGCGGCCAGCGGCTTACGCCGGTCCATTGCGGACCAGAGCAGCAGCCTCTCGGCTTCCTTGCGATAGGCCAACCAGGTACTCCGTTGCGCGCGATTGGCTGCAAGCCACCCGTGGACGGCCGCAAGATCGCTACTAAAAGAGCCTGTTACATCACTATTATGTTGGGTTATCTGCGCTGTCGCGGACCCCTCCTCGCGCATGAGTTCGAACGGCACAAGCTGGCGCAGGCGGGGCCCCAGCGCGGCCTCCGTCAAGCGGCCCTGGGCGCCAAAATGCTCGCGCAACAGTGGCTCGCCTCGCTCGTCCCTGACGACATCGCGATGATCGGCCAGCCAGCGGTTGATGACCGTCCCGGCGAGCGCCCCGATACGCGGAACCGAGCGCCACCACGCACTGCCGTGGCGATTGGCGAGTTCGACCAAAATGTGCAGATTGGATATCTTTTGGGCGCGTAAACGTCGCGCCAGGGCGGGAGCAAACCATAGCTCGATGCCATGATCCGCACGCGGCCGTGCGGTGCCGAGCCGCTCCAGTTCGGCCAGGGCTTCCACGCGCCGGTCCATGCCCCGGTTGGAGCGGCCGGGGCCGAGCTCGAGCAACTCGGCCAGATCCTGCCTGTTATGCAGGTGCGCCAGTTGTACCATGCGGTCACGCAGGCCGAGCAGCAAGCGCAGTGCGGACTCGCCACCGGCGTCGTCATCGCCGTCGTCGGACAGGTAGCGCCCGGCAACCATCGCGGCCGGCATACCCTGCACGTAGGCGCGGACGGCCGCAAATTCGCTACGGGTGAGACTCAGATTGGGGGCCTTACCGGGCTGCATGACAACGCCCAAACGGGCAGCTAAGATATTGATTCATAAGGCACTTAAGCGATCGCTAAATGCATCCGGGTAGAAATGCATAGTGAAATTTAATGCCGATAATTATAGCGCCGAATCCGTGCGGCCATCCCCGAATCGCGCCTGCCACAGGTTTCGACGTCGCGCGGTTCGGTAGCGTACATGGCGCGGTTGGCATCGCGCGACACCCTTTGACGGGTGTAACCCTCTCTTGCATTCACCCCCACCTGTGCATATCCTGATACCCAGAGTCAGAGTTCTTTAACTCTGACTTAAGAAACATCTAAAGCGTAAAAAACGCAAACGGGGCGATTCGAAACGACTCCACGGGATGGTCAGTCGGGCAGCGGAACCTGGACGGGTGCGCTGCCATGGCCTGGAGACGGGACGGATCGTATGGGACTGCAACCGCAACATAGCGGTCAGTTCCGTTAGCATGTGCGGGTTGTCGCGGGGCTCGCCATGCCGAAACAATAAAAGAGAGCGGCCATGGCCACAATCCTCTTGATCGAGCCACATCCTCTGCTGCGCCTGGGTCTGCGCCATCTGTTAACTCAAGCTGGACTCCACGGCGATCTGGTCGACATCGATCCGACTTCCTTGCCCCATCCTGCCGAATGGCTCTGCCATGCCGATTTGTTGGTCTATGGTTTGCCGCCGGACCAGGATGCAGGCTGGCAGTCGTTGGGAGACATCTGCCAGACCTTGATGCCCAGGCGGATACTGGTGTTGTCGGACCAGATCCCATCCCACTCGATCAGCGCTCGGATGCCAGACAATGTGCGGGGCGTGTTGTCCAAGGGCTGCAGCGCCGAGATGCTCGACGCGGCGATCCGCCTTGTTCTGGCCGATGGCGAGTGTTTCCCCGCGCGCGCGCAGGCGGCGCATGGCACCGATGGCGTCTCGGCGTGGCCGACCGACAATGCGCGCCACGCCCCAACGGCGCTGCATGTGCGGGCCGGGCCCGGCCAGGCGGATAGCGAGGCCGCAACCGCAGCCCAACATCCGTCGCGCCGCGCATCCGATGTGGCACCGGAGCCTGAAACGCCATCAGTGGGCTCGCATCTGCTCAACATTACAGAACGCCAGTACGAGGTGCTGGCACTGCTGGCACGCGGCTATCCGATCAAGACAGTCAGCCGCTTGCTGAACATTTCCGTGGCCACGGCCAAGACCCATGCGTGCACCCTGTATCAACGCCTGCACGTACGCAACAAGGGCGAGGCGGTCTACGTGGCGTTGCAGCGCGGCGCGAAACTGAGCTGGCCGGGCCCGGCTGCCGCCGCGCCGATTCGCGGCGCCGCCCAACTGGTTGATTTCGCCGCTGTTTGCCAGGCGGCCGCCTGAGCAGCGCGGCGCCTGCTCCCCGCCTGGCCGGCGGGGGCATGGCAACCCGCAAGCGCTTCAATCGTTGGCATGAGCCGCCTCATCCAAACGCACGAGGCGGCGCTTTGTTGTAGTTGCTACGCTTTTGACAAGTGCCGCATGCGATAGGCGATCCCTGTGCTTGCCGGCCGGATGTCCACCCGCGTCCACCCGAGTCGATGACAACGCTCCTGCTCGCCCACAATATGATGCTGCGCCGCGGACTGCTGCGCCACCTTCGCGAAATCTCATCACTCACGCCGGTATTGACACAGACTCCCGAATGGCTACTGGATGCGCCAGCGGCGGAAATGCCTTCGGCTCCAGTGGATTTCGCGCTGCTGGATTGCAGCGGCACGGACGCCGACCCGCAGGTTCTTGTCGACACCCTCTGCGCGCGCCTGGCGCCAAGGCGCTGGCTGATCCTGTGCGAGGCGCCTGGCTCCGGGGTGGCAAGCTATGCCGCCCGCCTTGGCGCGAGCGGGTGCCTGACCGTGCCGGCCACGCCCGAGCAGGCGCGCGCGGCGGTGGAGCTGGTCCGCGCCGGCGGCCAGTGTTTTCCCCGCAGAGCCTTCTCCATGACACCCGCGCCGGCTCCTTCCCCCATTGGTTCAGGTGGATCTACGGCAAGGGGATGAGGGCGGGCGGCAGCGTTGGCAACTATGCTGAAGGCGCGCGGGTAGCGAAGCCGGGAATATCAAATTCAATACGGCCGCCGCGCGTTGCAGAGGGGGTCATATGGACGCGGGAGTGGACATCCTGGTTGTGCGCGGCTTCGCCGTGCCCGAAGGCCGGGGCAAGTGGGCATGCTGCTACGAAATCAGATTGACGACCGGACGCGATGGGCCACTGCTCTATCGCGGCGAACTGCATGGCCGGCGCTATAGCTGCGAGGCGGCAGCCATCGCCGCGGCGACCTTCGCCGGCGAGCAGGAAGCGCGCCGGCAGGTGGCAACCGTCAGGGCTGGACTGATTGCCCGCCATGAGTATTGCGTGGTGGTAGCGAGCGAGCAGGCATGCGATGGCCGCAATGACGTGGCCACGGGCTAGCGGCGGCGCTAACCAGCCAGGCAAGGCGCTACGATCGGCGAGCATCGTGACGTCGCAAGGCGACAAGGCAAAGGGGGGCGAAAAGCGCGTGTTCGGGGGACCGGAGCGATCCGGTGCGTATGCCAATCCGGATGCGCACACGCGCATTTCGGTTGCAGCGCGTGCTGCGCCGGATCTTGATGGCCACGGTAACAGCCGCGTAGCGCAAGTGGCGGACCGTGGCCTATTTGTTTTGTTCTGGCGCGGGACTGGCGGCCCGCCTGCGTCGGCGTTGATCGGTATCGGCACGCTTGCCGTGGAACCGCGAGCAAAAAAAGAGCCCGCCGACCGGGGGACCATGCGGGCTCTAAAGTGGCCGGCACGATTCCGCTCGGCGGGCCACTCTTCAGACGATAGTCAAACAGCGGTGCCACGCCTATCGACCAGAAGCCGCATCCGCCACGCAGCGCACCGCGTGTCGGCCGCGGCGCCCGCGATGTCCGCCAACCCAATGGGCGCAACGGACCAGCCGCTTTACTTGTCCGGCACATCTGCGACTTGTCATGCTTTTGGCTGGGTGGAGATGCTGCCGCCGGCCGATGGCGGGGACTGGAAAATGGCTCAACTGTGTTACTTTTCTCGCGTACTCGATCCTCGGCGCAATCATGCTTAACTGGCAATTCATCACTCGCTTCGGCGAGACCTCCCTGCTGCTGCCGGGCGCGATACTGATCACCGCCTGGCTCTTCCACACCCGCGCTATCGCCAGCGCGTGGCGGTGGTTCCTGAGCTTCGGCGTGGCAGCCGCGATGGTGCTGGTCTCCAAGCTGGCGTTCATGGGCTGGGGCATCGGCAGCGCCGCGCTCGATTTCACTGGTTTCTCGGGGCATAGCATGATGGCCGCATCGGTACTGCCGGCACTGCTCTATCTGCTGGTCCCGAACGCGTGGCAACGCCTTGCGCTTGGCGCCGGCTGCATGGGCATGCTGCTCGCGTTGCTGGTCGGCTTTTCGCGACTGGAACTGGACGCGCACTCCAGCTCCGAAGTCCTGAGCGGACTCATCCTTGGCTTTGGCGTGAGCCTGCCCTTTATCCTGAGCTCGGCACGGCCGGTACGCTCGGCCCCGGTCGTGGCGGCAAGCCTGGTGCTTTTGCTGCTGCTGGCAGTACCCGTCACGGGCGTCGCCGCGCCTACGCATCACTGGCTGGAGGTGCTCGCGACGCGGCTGGCCGGGCGTGACAAGCCCTTCCAGCGCGGACAATGGAGCTCCTGGGCATTGCAGAGCGGGCACGAGCAGGTGTTGACGCACCTCGCACCGGTGCCGCTGATGCGCTGACGCTGGCCGGGGCCGGCGTCTGTGTGCGTAAGCAAACAGACGTGGCGCCCTTGCGGCGCAATCATGGTCTCCATCACTGCTTGGGTATGCCAGGTGGAGGCCAATCATGTCGACAGTCCGAGCCTTTGTAGCCGAGCGGCAAGCCGCCCTGCAAATCCTGTACCGCATCGCCGATGCAGTCATCATCGCTGCCTGCGGCGTGGCGGTCGGTGCCTTGCTCTTCCCCTACGGCATCCGCGGTGCCTCACCGGTGCACGGCTTCCTCATCGCCTTGTGCGCGGTGGGCGCATTGCTGGTGTTTCCCGCCTGCGGCCTTTACAGTTCCTGGCGCGGCCGCAGCCTGGCTGCGCTGGCGCTGCGCACGGTGGCAGCATGGTGCGCGGTCTGTCTCCTGGGCCTGGTCACAGTCTTCCTGATGCACCAGGTTGCCGCGCTCTCCCGGCTGTGGTCCATGACCTGGCTGCTCGGCGTCGCCGCCGCGCTGGTGGCGTCGCGCCTGGTGCTGTACAGCATGCTGGGCAGCGTGCGTGAACAAGGCCTCAATGCCAAGCGCGTGGTTATCCTCGGCTATGGGACCCTTGGGAATGAGTTGTACCAGCGCGTGCAGCGCATCCGCGGCGCGGGCTACGATGTGGTCGGCATCTACGATGAGCGCGAGAAGCCGATCCCGGTGGGCGTAGCGCGGCTCGAGTCGCTGGAGCATGTCTGTGCCTTTGTGCGCAGCAATGGCGTGCGCGAAATCTGGCTGACGTTGCCGATGGCGGCCTGCCGCGACCTCTATGACGTGGTGTTCCAGTTCCGCAATGACATGGTCGACGTGCGCTGGGTGCCCGATATCATGTCGGTGGAACTGCTCGGCCACCGATTCAGCGACTTCCTCGGCATGCCGGTGATCGACCTGAACAGTCCGCCTGTGTCCGGTATCACCGGGCTGTTGAAGGCGAGCTTCGACCGGGTCTTCGCGCTGTGCGTGGTGCTTGGCCTGTCGCCGGTGCTGCTGACCATCGCACTCCTGGTCAAGTTGTCTTCTCCGGGCCCTGTGCTGTTCCGCCAGAGAAGGCTCGGTATGGACGGCTCTCCGTTCAATGTCTACAAATTCCGTACCATGGTGGTGCACCAGGAGGCCGGTGTGACACAGGCCACGCGCGACGACGTGCGCGTGACGCGCATCGGTGCCTTCCTGCGCCGCACAAGCCTGGACGAGTTGCCGCAATTCCTCAACGTGCTGCGGGGCGAGATGTCGGTGGTCGGTCCGCGTCCCCATGCGATGGAACACAATGAGTTCTACAAGGAGCTGATCGACCGCTACATGCTCCGGCACCGCGTCAAGCCTGGCATCACCGGCTGGGCGCAGATCAATGGCCTGCGCGGCCAGACCGACACCGTCGAGAAGATGCGCAAGCGCGTCGAGTTCGACATCTACTACATCCGCAACTGGTCGTTCCAGCTGGACATCTCCATCATCCTGCGAACCGCAGTGCACGGATGGACCGGCAAAAGCGCGTTCTGAGTTCGTGCGATCCCCCCGCTCGCCGCGCTATTGGTGGGGGAACGCACGCCCCGCCAAGGCGATTCCATGTTCAATGGCTCCCGTCTCAATCGCTGGAGATCAGCATGAAAGCAACGATCCGTCACATCCTTGGCGAGGTAGCGAGACTCACGGTTCCGGCAGACCGGCTGGACGATGGCACAGATCTCTACGAGGTAGGCCTGTCGTCCCTGGCGACCGTGCATGTGATGCTTGCCATCGAGAACGCTTTCGATATCGAGATTCCGGACCGAATGCTGACGCGGCAATTGTTCCGTAGCATTGATTCCCTAGCCACCGCGGTGCAGCAGATCAAGCAGCAGGAGGCAGCGTGAGCCCGCCGCTGGCCAGGGTGGAGCTGGCGCAGCCTGGCATGGATCCGGCGTCCGGCGAGGCGCTGATTGCTGCCGCTCATGTCGTGGCCGAGGTGGCGGCGGAGCACGGGGACCAGGTAGATCGCGAGGCAAGGTTTCCCCACGAGGCCCTTGCCGCCATGCGTGATCAGCGACTGCTTGGCGCCATGGTGCCAACCGCATACGACGGTGCGGGAGCATCGCTCGATACCATCGCGGCCATCTGCCAGATCCTCGGCGCCGCCTGCTCGTCCACCGGCATGATCTACGCCATGCACCAGATCCAGGTGGCATGCGTGGCCGGGCACGGCGCGGGTAGTCCGTGGCATGAAAGCCTGCTTGCCCGCATCGCGGCCGAGCAGCTTCTGCTGGCCTCCGCCACCTCGGAGGAAGCCATCGGCGGCGCATTGCGAAACAGCGGCTGCGCGGTCGACGCCGACGGCGACCAATTCCACCTGTTGAAGATCGCGCCCACCATCTCATACGGTGCGTACGCGGATGGCATCCTCGTGACCGCGCGGCGGCACGCCGATGCTTCGCCGTCGGACCAGGTGCTGGTGTGCGTGCTGCACGGCGACTACACGCTTCAGTGCCTTAATACCTGGGATACGCTGGGTATGCGCGGCACCTGCAGCAACGGCTTCCGGCTTGAAGCGGCCGGGCAGGTTGCCCAGGTATTGCCCGTTGCGTTTGGCGAGATCGCCGACGTCACCATGACGCCGGTCTCGCATATCCTCTGGAGCGCACTTTGGCTTGGCATCGCAGGCGACGCGGTCCAACGCGCAAAAAATCTCTTCCGGGGGCAGGCAAGGGCGCGACCGGGTTCGCTGCCGCCCTCGGCGTCCCATGTCGCGGAGGCGGTGGGCCAGTTGCAGATGATCGAAGGGCGGCTCGGGCTAGCCCTTGCGCGTCAGCGCCAGCGTCACGTTGCCGCGTCGGTATCGGCTTCGTTCTCGCTCGCGGCTGAGATGAACGGCTTGAAGACTTCGGTTTCGGAGATGGCGCTGCAGGTGGTGCACCAGGCCATGCTGGTTTGCGGCATGGCCGGCTACAAACATGGCACGCCCTATAGTCTCGGCCGTCATCTGCGTGATCTGTGGTCCGCGCCCCTGATGATCAATAACGACCGTATCCTGGCCAACACCGCCAACCTGCTGCTGGCAGATCGTTCCTGAAAGAAACAAGATGGATTCCATTGCCCTTATCAGCGACACCCTGGCCACGAGCGGCGCCGACGAGCCACCGGCGGCCCGCACCGGACCGGCGACGTTTCTCGCGGCGCTGCTCGACGCAGGCCTCCTGATCCCAACCGGCGTGCAGGGCTTGTACGGTCGCAGCGAGACCTTCGAAGCCATCGCCGACGGCCTGAACGCGGCGATCACCGCGCTCGGCAGCGACCAGCACGCCGAGATCCTGCGATTTCCGCCCGCCATCGGAAAGGCTGACTTCGAGACCAGTGAATACATGAAGAGCTTTCCCCAGCTGGCGGGCACCGTCCATAGCTTCTGCGGCGACGACCGCGGCCACCGCCGCCTGCTTGCACGGCTGGAGGATGGCGACGCGTGGACCGACCAGCAGGCATTCTCCGGCGTGGTATTGACACCGGCAGCCTGCTATCCGGTCTACCCGGTGATGGCGCGCCGGGGACCGCTGCCGTGGCAGGGCAAGGTGGTCGATGTCCTGTCCTATTGCTATCGGCACGAGCCTTCGCTGGAGCCGACGCGCATGCAGTTGTTCCGACAGAGGGAATACGTGTGCCTGGGGCCGGCCGAGCGCATCGTGGCATTCCGTCAGCTATGGATGGAGCGCGGGCTGCAACTGGGCAAGGCGCTCGAGCTCCCGGTGAAAGTCGACGTGGCCAATGATCCGTTCTTCGGGCGCGGCGGCAAGATCGTGGCCGACAGCCAGCGCGAGCTCCGGCTCAAGTTCGAGTTGCTGATTCCCGTCAATGACGGGGCGCCGCCTACCGCCTGTATGAGCTTCAACTACCATATGGACCATTTCGGTGCTTTGTGGGGCATCCGGACAGACGACGGTGGCACCGCGCATACCGGTTGCGTGGGCTTTGGCATCGAGCGGCTCGGGCTTGCCCTGCTGCGTCACCATGGACTCGATCCGGCGCGCTGGCCGCGAGGCGTGCGCGAGCGGCTCTGGAGCGCGTAATGCATGGAACACCCAAGTTGGGGGGCCGCGGCGGTCTCGGTCTGCGCGGCGGGAACCCGGTGTGGTCGCACGCAAATTGCAATGTCGATCTGTGGATAGAGCTTCTGCATGGCTGGGAACTCGAGCCCATTGCCGCACTGGCATTTACCGTGAGCCAGGATTTCGAGGGCGATCAGTTCACGTTATTCAGTTTCCCGTTCGGTGATCTCGAGCGGCTCTATGGTGTCACCGTGCACGACTTGTCCGTGTACGACAACCTGGAGGGGCACATTGCCGCGCAGACATGCCGCGGCAACGTGGTACTGCTTGACGTCGACAGTTTCAACCTGCCGTATGCCGCCGCCGCTGGCTACCGGCGCCTGCATGCGCGTTCCTGCATCGGTGTGGACCTGCTGGTGCCGGAGGCCTCGACCGCCGGTTACTACCATGGCGACGGCTACCACACGGTCAGCGGCGAGGAGTACCAGGCCATCTTCCGGCTGCCGGCGGAACTGAAGGACAAGAATATCGCGCCGTATCCGCAAGCGAGAGTGGTGCGGCGCCGCTTTGCTCCCCAGACCGATGCCGCATTGGTGCGGATCTCGCTTGACATGCTGCGCCGCCACTTGGGACGGCGGCCGCGGGTCAATCCCATCAGCGCCTTTCGTACGGTTTTCCCCGCGCACCTGGACCAGATGATGGGGCGTGGGGAGCCGGGATTCCAGGCCTATGCGTCGAGCGTGTTGCGCCAGCTGGGCGCCAATTTCGAGCTKCTGGGTTGCTACCTTCGCTGGCTGGTGATGCATGGCCAGCCGCTGCCGGACACCATCGCCGAGGCTTGCTACACCATTGCCTCCGAGGCCATGGTGATGCAGTTCCGGCTGATGCGTGCCGTCATCAGCCGCAAGCCCGATCCCTGCCAGGATTGCTTCGATCAGCTCGAGATGTCCTACAAGGCGACGGTGCCGGCGTTGGCTGCCTACTTCGGCGAGGTTGGCGGGTGAGTGCGCGCGACTTCGCCCCCGATCGGCGCGGCTTGCCGGCATTGCCCGGCGTCGCGGTCAAAGGCGCGCCGTTGTCCGGGCAGTGGGTGTGGCTCGAAACCTCCGCTGGCGCCGCCGGGTGCCCGGCCGCCTTGCCGGAGGGCGCCGGCTGGCTGGCTGCGCCCGTGCCCGGCACCGTGGCGGGCGCCTTGCGTGCCGCCGGCCGATGGGATGATGCCGCGCCGCCACCGCTGCACCAGCGCGATCACTGGTACCGCGTGCACTTCACGGGCAGTGGCCGCCGCGTGCTGCGGTTCAGCGGCCTGGCCACGCTGGCCGAGGTGTGGCTGAACGGTGCGCTGGTGCTTACCACGCGCCATATGTTCGTGAGCCATCAGATCGAAGTCGAACTGGCGGGCGAGAATACACTGCACCTGTGCTTTCGCGCGATGTATCCGTGGCTGCGCACACAGCGCGGCGCGGTCCGCTGGAAGCCACGGATGATCGCGCCAGCGACCTTGCGCGCGGTGCGCACCACCCTGCTCGGCCATATGGCCGGCTGGTGCCCCCCGGTGCATGCCGTGGGGCCGTGGCGCCCGGTCGAACTGCTCGACCCGGCCGGCGACGATGCATCGCAAGGCATGCGCGCCGATCTCTCCAGCCGGATCGAGGGGCATGAGGGCGTGGTGTCCCTGCGGCTGCATTTTCCGGGAGAAGCGCCAGAGCATGGCAGTTTCAGTGCCGTCGATGGTGACGGTGAGCCGCTTTGCGCGGGCCTGTTGCGGCGCTTGGATGCCCACACGCTGGCTGGCACATTGCGCATCGCCCATGCCAGGCTGTGGTGGCCGCACACGCACGGCGAGCCCTATCTCTACCGCATAGTTGCCACGGTGCAGGGCGGCACGCTGGCATGCGGGCGCATCGGCTTTCGCACCATCGAGGCCGACCGCGGCGCTGCGCCGGGCGCCTTTGCCTTGCGCATCAACGGCGAGCGGCTTTTCTGCCGTGGCGCGTGCGTGTCGAGCCACGACCTGCACGGCCTGTCGGATGCGCAGGAGACGGTCGGACGCTGGCTGGCGCTGGCTCGAGGGGCCGGCATGAACATGGTGCGTGTGAGCGGCGTCACCTGCTATCCGGGCGAGAACTTTTATCGGCTCTGCGACGAACTTGGCCTGCTGGTGTGGCAGGACTTCATGTTCGCCAATTTCGACTATGGCGGCAGCGACGGCATGGCGGGATCCGCGCTGATGGACGACGCCGCGTGCGAGGTGACGGAGTGGCTGGTTTCCACGCGCGCGCATCCGAGCGTCGCGGTGTTGTGCGGTGGCAGCGAGACCGAGCAGCAAGCCGCCATGATGGGTGCGGCGCGCGCGGCCTGGCGCCAGCCGCTGTTCGAAGCGCTGATCCCCGGCCTGGTGGCCGCGCACAGGCCGGATGTCGTCTACGTGCGCAACTCACCTTGCGAAGGCGCATGGCCCTTCCAGCCCGATACCGGCGTCAGCCATTATTACGGCGTGGGCGCCTACCAGCGCCCCCTGGCGGATGCGCGTCTCGCCAATGTGCGTTTCGCCGCGGAATGCCTGGCGTTTGCCAACGTACCTTGCGAGCGCACCCTGGCCGAGCACGACCTTGGCCAGCCCTTGCACGATCCGCGCTGGAAGACACGCGTGCCGCGCGATGCCGGCGCGCCGTGGGATTTCGAGGACGTGCGCGACTTCTATCTGCGTACGCTGTATGACGTCGATCCACCCCGCCTGCGCTACGAACGGCCGGGGCGCTATCTGGCACTGTCACGCGCGGTGGTGGCCGAGATCATGACCGATGTCTTCAGCGAATGGCGGCGCGTGGGTTCCACCTGCGCGGGCGGGCTGGTCTGGCAGCTGCAGGATCTCCTGCCGGGGCCGGGCTGGGGGATCGTGGACGCATGCGCGCGTCCCAAATCGGCCTGGCATGCCTTGCGGCAGGTCTGGCAGCCGCTGCAGTTGCTGTTCACGGACGAGGGGCTCAACGGCTTGCACCTGCACCTGCTCAACGAATCGCCGGAGCCGCATCAGGTGCGTTTGTCGCTGCGCTGCTACCGCGACGGCGAGACGGTGGTGGCCGAAGCCACGCAGGACCTCGTGCTTGCCCCACGCGAGGCGCACCGCATCGAGGCCGCGTCGCTGATGGATGTGTTCTTCGATTTCACCTACGCCTATCGGTTTGGTCCGCCGGCGCACGACGTCGTCGTGGCCTCGCTTGTAGGGGCTGATGGTGCACTGCTGAGCCAGGTGGCCTACCTGCCGGATCGCAGGGCGAGCGCGCTCAAGCCGCCTGGCCTGAAAGTTGTAGTCGAATGCGTGGCGGGTGAATGGTGGCTCACAATCAGCACACAGCGCTTCGCGCGCTGGGTGCATATCGAAGATCATGTCTTTCAACCGGCACAAGACTGGTTTCATCTTGCCCCCGGCGAGAGCCGGCGTATCCGTCTTATGCATGACGGCGGCTCCCCCGCCCCGGGTGCGCTCATCCCTTCGGGCGAGATTCACGCCATCAACGCGGACCGGCCGGTCAGCTACAACGCATAGGACGCGCCGCTGATTCCCACTCCTGGCATGGCCTGCGCAGCCGCCGGGCCTCGCTTGCGCGCCCAAGCGGGCACGACCGCCGGTGTCCGCCCGTGTCATCTCCAACCTACCAAGGGATGATCTAGTACTAGCCGTCTGCCCAGTGTCACAACGGAGTTGCGTGGCGCTTAATACAGATACACCAGCTGGCGGAAAGTCAGCGGTTGTTTGCAACGGGTGGAACGGCATTGACAGTAGTGCCCAGTCATAAGGGCATCAGGATGTCTTGCTGGCACCAGCCGTGATCCTAGGGTCCAAGGGAGGTCCGAAAATGATCACGCATCGGTCAGATCTGCATGTCAATCATTTGCTCAGCGCGTTGCCGCGCCACGAGTGGGAGGTGTTGTGCCGGCACTTCGAACTGGTCAGGCTCCGCGCGGGGGAGTTGCTGACGGATTCGGGACAGCGCATCGTCCATGTCTACTTTCCCACCACGGCAGTGGTCTCCATGCTCTCGCTGCTCGAGGATGGTGCCACGGTCGAGTTCGCGGCCATCGGCAACGAGGGCCTGGTCGGCATCCCGGTCGTCACCGGCGGCGATACCATGCCCAGCCGCGTGGAAGTGCGCAGCCCGGGCTTCGCCTATCGCATCGCAGCCCGCGATCTGCGCAATGAGCTGATGCGCACACCGGTGCTGCAGCGCGTGACGCTGCTCTACGTGCAGGCGGTACTGACGCAGATCGCGCAGACCGCGGCCTGCAACCGCCATCACTCCCTCAACAAGCAATTGTGCCGCTGGCTCCTGCTGGCGATCGACCGGATGAGTTCCAACGAGCTTGTGATCACGCAGCAGGTGATTGCGAACATGCTCGGTGTCCGGCGCGAAGGCGTGACAGAGGCAGCCGGAAAGCTGGAGGACCTCGGACTCATCCACCACAGCCGTGGGCATATCACCGTGCTGGACCGTTGCGGGCTCGAGAAGCAATCCTGCGAATGCTACAAGCTCGTCAAACGCGAGTACGACCGGTTGCTGCCTGCCTTGGCGCACGCCTGAACAGAGCGGACCCCGGCGCACCGGGGCCGGCATGCCGACGCTGGCCTCAGGCGTGAAGGCGAGTCGCACAGCCGAACGCCGAGACCAGCCCGGCCATGGCGCGCTCATAGGACGCCTCGAGCGTTTCCAGGCAATCCGCGCAGTCGTCATGCCGCCGGCGCGCCACGGCCCGCGCCAGGCGGAATTGCAGCACCTTGCATTCGGTGGCAACGGCTCGGGCCGCAAGTGCCGCCGCTGCCGGGATCCTGTAATCGTGCTCGGCCAACCAGCCAAGATAATGATGAAGCAACTCGAAACCGGCACCGAGCTGCCGCGGCAGGTTGAAACTGTATTGGTGGAAGTAAGCATCTCCACGCGCCAGCAGGACTTCCATCTGCCCACCGAAAGCCGTGCGCCACTGGCTGACCGGATTGGCTGTGGGGCGCCGGGTCAGGTGGTGGCGCATCAGCGACACCGAAGCATTGACCAGCGCACGGGCGCGCAGCGGCGCTCTCGCCTGCCGGGCAAACTCGGCGTAGGGGAACAGTATGTTGCCGTTGCCGCTCAGTTCGGGCGTAAGCCGCATGGCGCCGCGGTAGTCCTCTCCGGCCAGCGTGTGATAGCCAAGGCCGTGGTAGTAGCCAAGCTCCTGCGCCGCCGGCGTGATGCGGTCGATTGCCACCGTGGTCTTGACGTGCTCGCGCCGATAGGCGGTCGCGCGTACGTCCGGCAGGTAGTAGCTGTCGAGTTCCACCAGCACGGTATGGCCGCGGCTGACCTGTGCGACGACGTGGGCCTCGAGCGTGTCATAGACCGGCATTTCCTGCACCACGGTGCCGTACAGCAACTCCAGATCCATCTGCGGATACTTGAAGAATGTGAAATGGTCCCCTTCGAAATCCTGCGTCACCGTGAATGGCAGCGCGGCGCGCGGATCGAGTCCCCGGCCATGCAACAGCTCGATCCACAGGTCCATATAGCAGTTGGTCTCCTGCCAGATCGCGTCCGCGCCATGCAGCACGTGCGGATGGCTTACGGTAGCGGCTGTACTGGTGGCAAGCTCCGCCGGGCGGGCGGCACGCGGCCTTGCCCGCGCCATATTGTCCGCGCCGCCGCCGCTTATGAGTACAGCGTCCCGTTTCATCTTCCGCCTCCTGCGTCTGTTGCCGCGCTGCCCGGTCCGTCGAAAACCGGTAGGCGCCTTTGCTGCCATTGCAACCGTATTGGCGCTTTCCATCCGTTCGTTGCCCAACAGAGGGCACGACAATGGCAGGGGCATTTGCGCGGGGACAGCCTGGCGGCTGGCGTGTGCGGCAGCGAACAGATACCCCCGCTCCCGCTCCCTACACTGGCTGTCAGTATGCGCCGGACCGTCCGGCCCAGGCGGGCCTCATGTCCGGAAGCGTTACCCCCGGCGCTGCGCGGCGCGAGTGCATGCGCGCCGGTGATCCCCCGGATGAAGAATGCACAGTCCGTGTTCCGCGCACGTGGCGAGTATCCGCAGCCTTTCCGGGCTGCGGCAGGCAAGGAGGCAAGATGAACGCAACGACTCGGGACGCGTACCAGCCGGACGGCGCGGCAATAGCAGTGTCCGCCGATGCAGGCGTGCAGTCCATGCCGATAACCGCGATCCAGCCAGTCATCCTGGCCGGCGGCGCCGGCACCAGGCTGTGGCCGCTGTCGCGCGAGCAGCATCCCAAGCAGTTGCTGAACCTGGTTGCCGATGACACGCTGCTGGAAGCCACCGCGCGCCGCTTCGACGGCCTGGCGGAACTGGCCGGCCGTGCGGCGGGCAAGGAAGTGGCGCCGATGGTGGTCTGCGGCGAGGACCACCGTTTCATGATCGCGGAGATGATGAAGCGAGCCGGCAAGCCCGCGCGGATCCTCTCCGAACCTTGCGGCCGCAATACGGCGCCCGCGCTGACGATGGCCGCGCTGCACGCGGCCGGCGGCCTGGGGGAGACCGAGGATGCCGTCCTGGTCGTGACCCCGGCAGACCACAGCGTGGCGGATCCGCAAGCATTTCGCCAGGCACTGGCGACGGCGATACAGCATGCCGACCGTGGCGCCATCGTGACGCTGGGCGTGCGCCCGCTTGCGCCGGAAACCGGCTACGGGTACATCCGCGCCGGCGTGAACGAGGATAGCGGGGCCTTCACGCTCGAGCGCTTCGTGGAGAAGCCCCATCTGGAACTGGCCGAGCACTACGTGGCGTCGGGCGACTACTGGTGGAACGCCGGCATTTTTGTCGTGCGGGCGTCGGTCTGGCTCAAGGCGCTCAGCCAGCTGCAGCCGGAAATGTACCTGCAGTGCCGTGCTGCATATGAGACCGGTGAACGCAGCGGCGACACGTTCCGCATTGGCAAGGAAGCCTTTGGCGACTGTATGTCGGATTCCATCGACTACGCGGTGATGGAGAAGCTGGAGGCCTTGCCCGGTGTGAGCGGCATGCTGGTGCCGCTGGACGCTGGCTGGTCCGACGTTGGCTCGTGGGCCGCGATCTGGGATATCGCTTCCAAGGACGCAGCGGGAAATGTGGGGCGGGGACGCGTGCTGTTCGATGGCGCTTCGTCTTGCCTGGCACATTCCGAGGGACGCCTGATCGCGTGCGTCGGGGTACAGGGCGTGGTGGTGGTGGAGACGGCGGATGCCGTGCTGGTCGTGGACAAGGCGCATGTGCAGGACGTCAAGAACGTGGTCCAGCGCATTCGCTCCGATCACGGATGCGAGGTGGTGAATCATCGCAAGGTCCAGCGCCCCTGGGGCTGCTACGACTCCATCGATCACGGCGAGCGTTTCCAGGTCAAGCGCATCGTCGTGGATCCGGGAGCCAGCCTCTCATTGCAGATGCATTACCACCGTGCCGAGCACTGGGTGGTGGTACGCGGTACCGCACGCGTGACTTGCGGCGACACGGTCAGCATCCTGTCCGAAAACCAGTCCACCTATATCCCGATCGGCACGCTGCACAGGCTGGAGAACCCGGGCAAGACACCGCTGGAAATCATCGAGGTCCAGTCGGGTGCCTATCTGGGCGAGGATGACATCGTCCGGTTCGAAGATAACTACGGGCGCGGTTAGCACTGCGGTATGGGAGCAGGCCTCGCTTGCCCGCTGCGCAGGCAAGGCGGGGACGAACCTAGCGGGGGAATTTGCTGTGAGCAAAATGTCATTTGCCGGCGTCGCGCCGGAGCGCATCGTGCCCGCGGGCGCGATGCTCGATCATATCGGCTGGATCCTTGCCGCTGGCCTGGCGGGTGCCGCGGTTGCGGCGCTGCTGGCGCTGTCGACACCGCGGCAGTTCCGCGCCGAGGCGCTGGTGCAGATTGGCGCCAGGGATGCCGCTACACAGGGGGTTGCGCGCGGTGCGAAGCCCGCCCCCTTCGATATCGGCTTGCTGAAGAGCCGGGCGATGGTCGGCCCGGTGGTGGAGAACCTGCATCTCGATATCTCCGCCGAGCCGTTACGGGCGCCGCTGCTGGGCAGCCTGGCGGCCCGCTTTGCGACACCGGGCAGGTTTGGCGCGCCCTGGCCGGCGAACCTTGGCTATGCATGGGGCGCGCAGCGGCTCGTGGTCGACAAGATGACCGTGCCGGAGCGCCTGTTCAACGAGCCGCTGATGTTCGAGGTCTTGCCGGAGCAACGCTTCGTGCTGCGCTCGGCGGATGCCGTTCTGCTTGAGGGCAAGGTCGACGAGCCTGCCACCGGCAACGGTGTGGAATTGCTGGTGACGCGCGTCGATGCGCTGCCCGGCACGCGCTTCACCATTACGCGGCACGACCTGGCGGCCATGGTCAGCACGATCGCCGGGGAGCTCAAGGTCAGCAGCGAGGAGGGCGAAGCCGGTACGGCGCGAATCACCTGGCAGAATCCCGACCCGAAACTGGCCGCGGCGCTGGTCAATGGTGTTGCCAATTCCTACATTTCGGGGCAGACCGCGCAGCGCAGCGACGACGCGGCCAGCACGCTGGCATTTCTCTCCAGCCAGCTGCCGCGCGTACAGGGCGAGCTTGAGCGCGCCGAAGCCGCGCTGACGCGTTACCGTTCGCGCTCCGGGTCGATGCAGCCCTCGCAGGACGCGCAGTCCTACCTCAATGGCAGCATCGACTACCAGAAGCAGATCGCCGCGCTGAAGATGGAACGTACCGGACTGCTGCAGCGCTTCACCACGGAATCCAACGAGGTACGCACCGTCGACAACAAGATTACCCAGATGATGCGTGAGCGCAAAGAGCTGGATGCGCGCATGCAGAATCTTTCGATGTCGGAGCGTGAGTCGGTGTCGCTCACGCGTGATGTCAAAGTGGCGGAGGACATGTACATGACCTTGCGCAACAAGGTCCAGGAACTGTCGCTGATTGTCTCGGACCACAGTAGTCAGGTCCGCGTCGTCGACAATGCGGTGGTGCCGATGTCGCCGGTGGGGCCCGGGCCCTGGCCGTTGACCGCCGGCGGTGGCCTGCTTGGCCTGTGCCTTGGCATTGCCTGCGTGAGCGTGCGCCAGCGCACGAAGCAGACCGTCGCCAGCGCCAACGAAGCGGAAGCGCTGCTCGGCATGCCCATGCTCGGGGACATTGCGTACAGCCGCGAGCAGCAAGAGCTGGAGCGTCTCATCGAGGCCAAGGTCCGCCTGGGTATTGCCGCTGGCTTCGCGGCGCCGGGCGCGGCTCGGCTGGAGGGGCCCGAGCCGGGGCAGGCACTGGAGGCGCTCGACGAATCCTATCCCGATTTCATCAAGCATTTGCTGCGCCAGGGTCTGCACGACCGCTATCTGCTGGCGCGAAGCGCCCCGCATTCCCTGGCCGTGGAGGGCCTGCGCAGCGTGCGCGCCGCGCTGCATTTCGGCTTGCGAAGCGCGGCCGATGGCGTGGTGGCCGTGACCAGCCCCGCACCGGGCGCGGGCAAGACCTTCGCCGCCATCAACCTGGCGGTGCTGTTTGCCGAAGCCGGCCAGCGTGTGCTGCTGATCGACGCCGACATGCGCCGGGGCAAGGTGGCGAGCTGGTTCGACCAGGGGGCTGAAGGCGGTCTGGCGGAGATAC
>NZ_JBFTNE010000033.1:0-87990 GCF_056397325.1 Cupriavidus sp. 05N39 | reverse complement strand
TCTCTGATCGGCGCTAGGTCCGTGGCGGCGGGACGCGTTGAAAGTGCGCTATCGCTCACGTGTTATGCAACCACTACCGGCTTGCTGCGGCAGCCGTCTGCTAGGCCGAGGCGTTGGATGGGCCCACGTCGTGTAGGCCGTTCTGCCAACGCCCTTCAGGTTGGCCGCAGACGGATATGGGGGAGCTACATTCGCGGTTCCATCACCTCCCATGGAGCAGCGGCGCTTGGGCATGTTGGCGCTAGCCTGAGTACCGGCTGACTTACTACTTGCCACATGGCGAGCAGCGACTGTCTTGAGGAATTCGTTGCAAGGACATGAGCGGTCCGCCCGATCACAAAATCTGCATTCTTGGACTGCTAGCACGATGCTTTAAAGGTAGGCGTCCCTGGGCTCCGACTCTTCACATGGGAGGAACGTCATAATCTAGCCCATAGCCCCCGAGATTCGGAAAATGCTTGGTCGCCGCCCTTGCTTGCTGGACTTGTGAACTGGTGCTAGGGGGATTCACCGGAAGTCCAAAGGTCCACGGTTGTCACGTAACAACCGTCAACACGCACAGGGCTCTCAGGGCTCGTGCGCATCTCCGAATCGATACGAAGCAACGGCAAGAACAATTCAGAACGAGAACGTCCATTCAAATCGACGGCTTGATGCGCAAACAGATGCAAACCAATAGGGCCTGGATAACTAAACGCCCAGTTCGTAGTTATTATCCGGAAACGCATGGCGTCGTCCTGAGTGGGCTCCCAGTGGCGGTTGGATAGCTAACGCTGTACGCAAGGCTGTCGGCCCGAGCAATGTTCGTGAAAGCACCAAATTGGTACGGATCGCCGACTCAGAGATTGTTGCAAATCGGATCGATGTGGAGTCCACCGCCCAGGGCCGGTTGTTACGTGACAACTGCCCAAAGCCGGCCCGCCCAGGCGGGCGTGACCAAGTCGATGGATGAGCGTCAGGAAGTTGTTACGTGACAACCACACCCCATCTGTAACACTACTTGCCTCTAAAAAATGTGACGCATAAAATTCCGAGAATATTCCAGGAGCAAGTATGCCCGCATTCACAATAGCAGTTGCGAACCAAAAGGGCGGCGTCGGGAAGACGACGCTTAGCCTAAACTTGGCCTCGGCTTTTCAGGCTGGTGGCAGCGAAGTGGCACTAGTGGATGCGGACCCACAGAACACGTCACTGCGGTGGGCTACGAGCGGCGCGGAGCCCCTCCAAGTTTCGGTCACGAGCCTAGCTCCCGCTGGTGAGAAAATAGGTAACGAGATCAGGAAGCTCCAGAGCAAATATGATCTCATCCTGGTGGACTGCCCGGGCAATCTGGAAGACCCGAGGACGCCAGAAGTACTCAAGGTTGCTGATTTCTGTCTGATCCCCATGGGGCCCTCGCCAGCGGACCTTTTCAGCACCATGGCCATGATTCGTGAAGTAGCAAACGTCCAGCGTCGAGTGAATCCAGAGTTGGCTTCCGCATTGATGCTCAACAACATCAACGGCAAAACTCGAATGCGAGAGGAGATCATGACCCTTCTCCGCGATCAGGACGTAGGAACTTACCTTCTAGCCAGCCAGATCGCGCAACGGGAGATCTATCGACAGATCTTCGCACTTGGCACCACAGCTCACGAGTGCAAGCGCTATATGCGCGGCGTCAAGGAGGCTAGGGCAGAGATTGAAGGCCTCGCCTTAGAACTCTCGCAGTACATCGCTCAATCTCGCGAAAAAAAGGTTGTAAATGAATAAGGAAAATAATCAAAAGAAGGCGAAGCCCGCTGGCAACCTGTCGCTCGCTGCTGGCCTCCTGAAGGGCTTGAACAACGAACGGGCCGCCTTGGACCAGCGCGCTCAACCAGAGGAGAAAGCGCAAACGCCTCTAAGCCCGCGACCTTCCGCAGCAGCCGAGCCAATAGCCGCCATTGCGATCCCCGTGTCCCCGGCGACAGCCAATGGCAATCGCTTTCCTATCCTCATTGCAGATTGCATCTCGAATCCATACAACCCGCGTGAGTTCTATCCTGAATCCAAGGTCCAAGAACTTGCCCTGACACTGCAGCGTGATGGACAGATTGAGGCGATCAAGGTCACCCAATTGCCGCAATACCCGGGCAAGTACGTTCTAATCGACGGGGAACGACGTCTTCGAGCAAAGCGCTCTTTGGGAGAGAAGTTCATTGATGCTGAGTTGCGATCAGACACAACGCCTACCGAACTCTATTCAATCGCCTATCGAGCGAACAATGACCACGAGCGCCAAACCATCTTTGATGATGCAATTGCTTGGCGGCGCGTGCTCGAGGAAAAGGTCTTCGTGGAACAAAACGCGCTAGCGGAGAGAGTCGGTCGGGATAAGGCGTATGTCAGCAAGGTACTGTCGCTGAACGCATTGCCGCGGCCGATACTTGAGCGCATGGCGGAGTTTGCAGATAGGGTAGGGCTCCAGGCCGCCTATTTCATCAAACTGATTTTTGACAAAGCTGGCGAAGAACAAGCGACGCGAAATCTATCTGCCGTAATTGATGGTAAGCGAACCGTAAGACAACTCGAGCTCGCCGTGAGGGATCTTACGACGCCAAGCTCATCCGGCAAGAAGGAGCGAGCCCGCTATCACCAACGATATGACTTCAAAACCGACGGCCAATCTTTTGGTCAATTGAAAACGTTTCCTGATGGGCGAATCAATCTTGAACTCGTAGAGATTCCTGCCACCCAACAGGAGGCGCTTGCCGATAAGCTAAAGGAAATCGTCGAGTCCTTCACCAACGCAAAGCCATCGGCTTCTACTTCAGTCTAGGCTGAGAGTGGCGTCAGTGGACTCCCGCCGGATTGCAACCTGTAGGGCATGTGAACGACAGGTGAACACGCAGCACGCTTATGTCCGGCGCGTTGATGCGAGTTGCCCTAATCCACGTTGGATGGCGCAATTGGAAGGGGCAACGCCGAGCATCTGCCGAGGCGGGGCAGGGGTACGCATGGGCAGCATCAAAGTGCACATTGACGATACAGAATGCTGTTGACGCCGTAGCGCGGGTCCACCTTGAGAAGGTAGCAGCTTACGCCAAACCACCGAAGGGTGTTCGGGTAGCGCATCGTCGGGTGCGATCCAGTCAGGCTTCCCGGCCTCGACATCGGCGAATTTGGCCGCTCTGCCTCTCCTGGCCGCGTACAGCGCGACGCGGATCGGCCCGATGTGCTTGCTCATCGGGTGCGGGTGCGGGCGCTTGATCGACCGCACCGCGACGTCAGCGTCGCGCCGGGTCAGGCTGGCCAGTTCATTACCTGTATGGAGTTCGTAGCTCAGTGCCGCTTCCAGCGCCACCCCCATCTGCTCGGCGGAACGCTATCAGGGATAGGTGACGCACGTCATATTGGCACGGGGGGCGGCGTGCTCGGCCAACTGAGTAACCAGCTCCGTTGCGAGATGGCCCGCACGCGTTCCCTCGAACGAGAGACGCTAGCCCTGAAGCCTTCTGATAACGACAAGCTGAAACTGCGCGATTTCCTCGTGGACCCGCCGCCATCGGAGGCCATTACCCCAAACACACCACAGCCCGGCACAGTAAATTCGCGGTTTCTATCTCTGATAATCTCCGTTATCACATATCAGACCAAGCCGGAGAGACCCATGATTGAACTGCCGACCGCCATCCCCGATGTCGACGTGCTGCTCGCGCTCGAGCCGGAGGAGCTGGCCGCCAAGGTACTTTTCCTGCTGCGAAAACGGCAGGAGGCCATGTTCAACCTGGGCAACCTGCGGATGGAGCTGGGCATGACTGGTCATACCCAGTATCCGCGCCACCGGCTGGATGAAGTCGACCTTGCGCTGGCCGAGGCGTTTGCGTGGCTCGAAGCGCAGGGGCTGCTAGTTCCCGCCGAGGGCATGAACGGGAACAATGGTTTCCGGCATCTGAGCCGGCGTGCGCAACGCTTCGAGAACGAAGCGGCGTTCACCGACTACCAGACTGCCCGGCTGCTGCCGAAGGAACTGCTGCACCCGGCGATCGCCACGACGGTCTGGCTGTCGTTCATGCGCGGCGCCTACGAGACCGCAGCGTTCGAGGCAATGCGGGAGGTAGAGATTGCTGTGCGAAAGGCCGCAAGCTACGGCGACTCCGCGCACGGCATGCCGATGATGAAGAAGGCCTTCAATCCGGAGAGCGGGCCACTCACGGACTATACCGTTGACGTCGCCGAACGCGAAGCCATGCGTGACCTGTTCGCCGGCGCAATCGGGTCATACAAGAATCCGCACTCGCACCGGCACGAGCCGATCGAGAGTCCGCGTGAGGCCATCGAGATCATCCTGCTCGCGAGCCACCTGCTGCATGTCGTCGATGCGCGCGTTGAAGCGATCAAGGCGGCTTCATGAACCAGCTCGTCACGCCCAATGGCATCACCATCGCAGCCGGCGAGCGCGCCGGCGTACGCATTCTCGAATTCTTCGCGTCGGCGACCCGCAACCCGCATACGCGCCGCGCCTATGCGCGCGCGGCGGGCGAATTCCTGACGTGGTGTGCCAGCGCGGGCGTACCATCGATCACGGCCGGTCAGCCGCTGCACGTCGCGGGCTGGATCGAACTGCAGACGCAGACGCTGTCGGCGCCGACCGTCAAGCGGCGGCTCGCGGCGATCCGCCACCTGTTCGACTGGCTGGTCACCGGCCAGGTGGTGCCGGTCAATCCGGCCGCGTCGGTGCGCGGGCCCAGCCACAGCGCACGGCAGGGCAAGACGCCGGTGCTCGAGGCGGCCGAGGCGCGGCAGCTACTCGATGCCATCGACGTGAGCACGCCGGCCGGGTTGCGGGACCGCGCGTTGATCGGGTTGATGGTGTTCTCGTTCGCGCGGTTTGGCGCGGCGCTGGCGATGCGGGTCGAGGACGTCTACGTCCAGCACCGGCGGCTGTGGGTGCGCCTGCGCGAGAAAGGCGGCAAGCGTCATGAGATGCCGTGCCACCACACGCTCGAGGCGTACCTGCACGCGTACCTGGACGGCACCGGCCTCGGCGCGGACGGGAAGGGGCCGCTGTTTCGCACCCTCCGGCGCGGCACCGGCCAGCTCAGCGCGACCCCGCTGCCGCAGGCCAACGCCCATGCGATGATGCGGCGCCGAGCGCTTGCAGCCGGCATTGCCACCCGGATCGGCAACCACACATTCCGCGCCACCGGGATCACCACCTATCTGAAAAACGGCGGCACGCTCGAGAACGCCGCCGCGATGGCGAACCACGCGTCGACCCGCACCACCCAGCTCTATGACCGGCGCCGTGACGACATTAGCCTGGACGAGGTCGAGCGGATCCGTCTGTAGCCATGCGGGGCTTAGTCCAGCAAGCGCCCTAGCGCCCGTCTGTGACCGGCGCTAGGGCTCGCCTATGTTTCCGTCAAGCGCCGTTGCTCTTCAGTCTGCGGCTCACGATCTGATCCAGACGAGTTTCAAGACGAGTCGCTGCTCCTGGTTCGACGGCCCGAGCCGCAGCGACACGACCACTCAGTTCGTTAAGCGAGGAGTCTTGGCCGACTGCGATCGAATCTTGAATCGCCACGATGGAATTATGATGTTTGTTCCGCAAACGAAGCTGGTCACCATTCCGAACTGCGCCAGTGATGATTGCGGCCTTTCCTGGCGGCACGACAGCGTCTTTCGTCGGTTGGGTCCGAAGGCCTTGACGGCTGACCAGAGCTTTGACTTGGAAGAGCATGGTCTTTGTCGCGCGCATACCAGACAGAGTCAGGTCATCAACGTACAGCGTCATCGTCACGCCTTTTGCCGAGCAAAGCTTCTCGATCTCCGCGAATAACTGGCGATGAGTGAAGTAAGAGAGCAACGGGCTGATGCAACTGCCGGTGGGTAGGTGGCCGTCCGCAGTGCAAACCGTTGCCAGCAACCGTGCAACGTCATGAGAACATCCCAAGTCCTTGTGGAAGAACGCCTTGACGTGCTGGTAAGTCGTGCTTTCGAAGAACTTTCGAATGTCCATTGCAACCACTGCACCGCCGCTGCCAACGTGAGCGCGGGCGTTTGTGACGTGCGAGCGCCTCTTGGTCGCTGAGTGCAGGAAATCTGGCCGTTGAATGCTGTCCAGATGCCTAACGATGCGATAGTGAATCCGTAGCGTGGCTTCTGTCGGCTCTTGAATGTGCCTAGGCTCTTTGCCAGGTTTCGCTTGATCGTCGAACCGATTGTACGTTGGGGCCGTGCAGGTCGCTTCAAGATCCTCAACCGGGACGCCGATCAAGGCCGCTAATTTGTGAATGCTCGACAACCGCCAGAGCGGCGATCGCTCGATAGGGTAGCGTGCCGACTTGTTCTTCCGCAACCGTGCACGCCCGACCGTCTTCTCACGCCTATGCGACTGTTTCTTCATCGGCGGCTACCCAGTCGAGGACTTTCAAGATCTTCGCTGCCATCGCAACGCGGATCTTCTCGCTGCGTCGGCCTGAATCCAATTGTTCAGAGAACAGCATCAGGCTTGAGACCGGTACGTCGAAGATGGCGGCGTAGCGATTGAGCAAGTCAATGGTAATTGCGTGGGCCTTCTTACCCGATTCAATCTCCGACAGATAGTTGTTGGAAATTTCCAGACGCCTTGCTAAGTCCTCTTGGGTCATCTGGTGGTATCGGCGAAGGTGGCGTAGAGCCTTATGTAGCATTTGATCGCCTCCATTCAAAACAACTAGGACTAGGCAGGGGTGTCGGCCGTCACCCCGTCACCAACGATCGAACAGCCGCGCTACCGTAACTGCGAAGCGCAGCCATCCCATCAGCAGTGACAGGGTCTTGCGACTCATCAGGACTCGCCTAAGCTTGCCCAAGTTATGCCGCGAAGACTTTCCGGCTGACTGTCGTCCCTGGTTGGGTATGGTCTTTTTAACCATGGTGATTCCTCGTTACCCCTTGGCAAAATTGCTTCGGKACCAGTACGTAACGAGAAGCGAAGAGGGACGACTTTTCCCCTGCCTATCCGTTTCCGCCCGCCGCACCAGGCGGCGGGCGGGGGCGCCCAGAACGCGTGTCCGGGGCAATGTTTGGAGAGTTGCCTCTCCGCAGACCCAGAACAGCAGGTCCGGGTAATGCGCTGGCTTTGTCTTCAATTCCAACCAGATTCCAGTATAGGACAAATTTCGCTGGCAGCGAAATTTATTCGCACTCAGCGAATGCATGCCCTCTGCGATGGGTTCGGCCAAGATGCCGTGTAGTTGGCAGACGGAACCCGAGACCCATCAGGCCATCCGCAAGCTGCCCACCCGTCAAGCGACTGCGGCGCTCAAGCTCTATATCGCCCTTTACGTGCGCGCGTCTGACGCTGAACGACCTGGAGGCGCTCACCGGACTGTCGCGACCGATGGTGGTGGTGGCAGGCCTGCGCCAGTTACGGCAGTTGGACATCATCGAGGTTCTGGAGAAGCGCCCGGCGGGTATCACCTGAAAGCGTATGAAAACGCCCGCTACTGGACCAGGCTGCTGCGCGCCCCCCTGTATGGCCACCCGAGCGCCTACCAGGCCGACTTGCGCGATTTCATGGGCTTTGCAGGCATCGCCCGGGCCGAGGACTTCCGCATCGTCACGCGTGCGCACGTGCTGGCCTGGCGCAAGACGCTGGAGGCGCGCGCTATGCCGCGTCGCGTGGCTTTTGTCGCTTGCTCGCCACAAACGCACTTTTCGCCCAGAAACCCCGCCCATTGTCGTTCCATGTTGGCTAAGATACTATCCATATCATGCAATTTATATTCCAAACAAAGGATGAATGGAAAATGCGCTCACCGCTGGATGCACTCGTAACGGAAAAAGCCCTGCACCTGATCTCTGGTAGTGGGAATGCCGACCTGGCGGACCATCTCGGGCTGACCGATCAGGTCGAGACTTCGGGCCAGATCAAGAACGTTTGCGCGAAGGTCGCAACGGAATTGGCCGAAGAAATCGACGGCATCGTCGGCCTGCTGGGCATCAGCAAGCGGCGATTCCTTGAGGCTGCGATGATTGAAGCCGTTCAAAAAGCGAAGGGCATTCTTGACGCGGAAGGCGTGTGGGAATGGCTGGATGAAAACAAGAGCGCCCACGGCTGGTGCCGAACCGAGGGGAAGATTTGACAATGGCCATGCTCAATGGGACCGTCCAGAATGTCTTTGACACGCCAGAGAAAAAAACATGGAAAAACTCCTCGACGTAGTCATCGCCATTGGCAACTGGTGGGAGAACACGACTCCACGAGACTTGGATCCGGACGAGCTCGTGACGCTGAAGCGATCGGCGCGCTTGATCGCCTTCTATTCGGTCGTCTCTCTCATCCTCTTCGTCCTAGCCTTGTCGGTCGAGCGAGATGGGCCCGAGGCCACTGGCTACATGCTTCCTTTCGCGACGATCCGTGCCTACTTCCTAACGGGGATACTCCTCGCCCCGATTGCATCGATTGGCATGCTCCTGTTTCACCTAGCTCGTGGCGCTTGGGCCTACCGTCGTCTCAACCGAGATTGAAACTGACCTTGGCCACACCACGGAGGACGAAATGATCTCGCCTGGGACGCAGGCGGGTGCGAAATGGCGGCACACTGGAGAACGCCGCCGCGATGGCCAATCACGCGTCGACCCGCACCACCCAGCTCTATGACCGGCGCCCGACAACATCACCCTGGACGAGGTCGAGAGGATCCGCCTGTAGCCATGATGCGACGGGCGGGTGGCCTAAAGCTCCATGCCGATAACACCAGTTATCGGCATGGAGATGAGGGGAAAAAAAGCCACCCAAGGGCGGCGTTTTGTGGTCTTGGGTCCTGGCTTACTGCCGGAACTCGTACACCGGCTCGCCGACGGGCGCGGCCTGTGCGTCCGCTACGCGCTCCAACGCCTCCAGGGCGTCGAGCTGCGCCGCCAGGCTGCCGAGCGGCTCACCCACCAGCCGGTACACCTTGCGCAGATGATCTGGCCGGATATACCAAGGGCCCTTACTGCAATCAAATTGCAAGAATCCCTTGCCCCGGGGCCCAGGTCACCAGTCGTGACACGGGCTGTAATGGTCCGGATAGGGGTTCGAACTTTGCCCCGGCCCGAAAGGGCGCAGACTTCCGCGAAGTAGTAGCTGGCGCGGGCTGGAAGTCGCATGCCGTGCGCAAGAAATGGAACGCCCCAGTGCCATCACCGCGCAGCTGGGGCGTTAGGACGTTTGACCCCTCTTGGGCCGTCCAAGCCAGCGAGCCGCCGCTGAACTGGGCCGCCTTATCGTTACCAATTTTGGCGGAAAGGCCTATTTGTTGTCCTCTCTGGCATTCCTGGTCAGAGGTGCCGCAAGCGCTGCGATTCTCACCGTGCGCTCGTCTTCTTCGCTGAGGGGGTCGCCATAGTAAAGCTTCTCGACGGTGTCGAGTAGGTCCGAGACAGCACCATATTCGCAGCCAGCATCCTCGAAGAACTTAAGCCTCTTCGCATCGTCATCATCTATGCGCACGGATTCGCGAGATGTTGGAAGCGATCCCGCCGATTGCGCAATCCCTTGTTGAAGATCCTTCAGCAGATTGCCAGCCGATTCGTTTAGCAGCGTATTTGGCACTGCGAGCTCGATTAGTACGCCTAGCGTATGCGTGAACCAATCAAGGTCCGTTCCATAAGCTGGCATGGCGTGAACATCGGCGATATAGCGTACTGCATGAGCGATCACATCGTCGCTTTCGCGCTGGGTTCGGACGAAATCCTGATGGCCCTCGGCAATCGCATAGAATCGGCTCGCGAGCATTTCGACGACGTCACTGGAGTTACCACCGTTTTTCCAGAGAACTTGCTTCGCCAGGTATTTGCAGGACTCCAGCAAGTCTTGATCGGGAAAACTATTTCCAACGTTCATTATTCTGTCTCAGTTCGTCCAAATAGTCCGCCCAGCGCTGCATGAGGTCGCGGCGTTAATCGAGCCACTGTGTGCGATTGTAGGCGCGGCCCAAGCTGTCGCGAACTTCATGGGAAAGCTGCAATTCAACTATTTCCGCAGGGATCTGCAGTGCTTCGATGGTTAGTGTACGCGCTGTCGCTCGCCATCCGTGGGGTAGGGCGGTAACTGCAGCTTAGGCTGCGTCRATCGCTGCACCGCCATTCACAACAAAGCTCAAGAGATCCTCTGCGGAAGGATCGCCCCAGGTATCAATTACAAGCCAACTGAAAAAGCTTGTCTCAGCGAGCTTTGTCGAGCGCTTCCCGGCGATAATCTTAAGATTTTTGGTATCGACCGTTCCATTGTAACGATCGATGAGAACAGCCTGGTCATCAATAGAAAGCTCGTTGAAGTACTCCCTGGCTCGAGGGATCTCGGAAGCAATGTACCGCGCTCGCACGTCACTGGTTGTGACCTTCTTGCGAGGCTGTGGCTTTGCGGGATCGGCAGTCTTAGTAGTCGGTGCCTGCCAACCTGACTGCAATGCCTTCCTGAAATACGCCGCTTCATTGTCTAGCGAAGGGGCGTTTTTCTTCGCTTTCCTAGCGCGAGTATATTCGATGGCGGAATTCACACGGTCTTCGCCATACTCAGCAATCAGCTTAGCARCCTCTGAGCGCGGCACCTGAAGTTTTGCCACTTCGTCTAAAAGAGCAATCTCTTTTTCGTTGACGTCCGGTTTAGCCTCAGCCTTACGGTTTACCTTGAATTGAATAGCGACAACTGATCGGCCGTTCTTGTGTTCAACGAGTTCTAACAGATGATCCGAAATTTCATTCACTTCTCGGACGCAAGGGACGATCACCTTACTCTTGAAGGCTTTGTATTCCGCATAGGATTGTGTTCCATTGTCGAGGCCTAGGATCAGTTCCCGAAAGGTCTGCAATGGGAACTTTGCGGTAATTCCGATGGCTTCATAGCGCACCGTGTTTTCCCAGAGCGCCAAGGAGTGGGCGCGGCGGAACTGTCTCGTTATGCGCATATCAATAAGCGCATATATTTCTGGATTCAGAAGCTCTGTCCGTATCTGATCCGAGAAGGAATAACGAAGCTTAGGACCTTCGATTTCTGCTCCGGCGAGCAAACCGGATGACTTCCATATGTTTCGTTTGTCCGGCGTAAGAAAGTCCCAGTTCACTACAGTGCTGATAAGCGAATTCAGCGTGTCCTTGACGTACTGGCTGTTGTTGCTATTAAGTCCGATATCATTTGAAAGGCTGCCGGCTGTCATTTCGAAGAGCGTCCGACCCTCATTCTCTTCGTTTTGGCTGATCGCATTCTTGATTAGCGAATTGAACATCTTGCGCTGCTGGAGCGAGATGATGCCGGACCGCGGGGCGATGTGGATTGCTTGAACAGCTTTTCGGAATGGCTCAGGGGACTCTACGGTCTGGAAGAGGGCGATTTGAGTGTCCGTAGGCGGTGTGCGATTCTGTCTGGCCATCGATGTGGTACCGAAAAGTCCGCCATAGGTGTAAAGGCGCCGCGATCATATTACACCTTGGTACCTTCAATATCAACGTCGAAGTACACCTTAAGGACCGCTGCGATCCTGCGCCGTGTTTGTGGTCAATCGTGGGGCAGTTTCACCTGTACTGTCCGGCAGATTCTCTCAGTCATCGGACCGAGCCAGTATACGTAGTTGGTTAGGGCAGGAGCGGGAGGCTATAGCAGTCCTGGTTGAGGCTGAACCATCCCATAGACCGGTACCTATGCCCGTGTTTGAGAGGCTTTTCAGAAGACACCTGCCGTTTACGTGTTTACTTAACACTTTATTACTTTAGTAAACCTTTAGAGCCTGGAGAGCCGCATAAACAAAGGGTTTCCAGCCCGATAGGTACCCTGCTATGGGGTGAAGGTACCCAGAAATGGGAGCTGAGGTATGTGGATATGGGACTGACGGTACCTTCCAATGGGAAGAAAGGTATGTGGATATGGGAGACAGGTCCCCGTTTATGGGAGCTGCTCGCCGGCCTGAAATTTGGCAAAAGGTACCCGTTTATGGGGGCGCCCTGAAGGCTCCTGAGGTACCCGCCTATGGGAGAACTCGTAGGTAGCCGGCTATGGGATCGGTTTTGGGGTGAGTATCGACTTCCTTTTGGGGACCCAGGCGCCGATAGGTACCCACCTATGGGACTAATTGCTCCGGGGATGGTAAGTCGTGTTCCATGAGCGCCAAACGTCCGCAAACCTAGCGTAGACAAGGCTTCGCGGGATTGCTTATGCCCCACAAGTCATCGCGGGGAAGGCCGTCCACAAATTAGTTCAAGCAGGTTTAGGTGCCGGCCTATGGGATTGTGACTCGGCACTCCCCCAACGTAAGTATGTGACCACTGTTGCTGAAACAGGCGAAATTACATGAGGGCTGGCGGTCGCCATGGTGGAAAGGTACCCGGCTATGGGAATTTCAGTCCTTTGAGCACTGCCGCCTTACCATAGACGGGTACCTTTGGCCGCAGCGAAAGGTACCCTGTTTTGGGATGAACTTAGGTGGAATGCAACGCGCCGGCGTTGTCGTGTGAGTGACTGTCTGGATGCGCGGTGGTATCGGGAAGTAGTGGATGATGCCCTATAAGGCACTTCGGACGCGGTTTTGGGGTGATTCGCTCAGCCCTCGGAAACGCGCATGGGGAAGCTCGGGGAGCAACAAAGGATGCCTATCGGCAGTCGGCCCGCGATCGCCGCATCTCGGGCGCGTACTCTCCCGTTGCCGGGTGTGTACGGGACATGCACCCTCCTCCAGTGAGGGCACCGTTCCGGCAAAAAAAAAAGCCGACCCCGTCGGGTCGGCGATGTGCAACAGGGGACTCTTGTCGTTAGGAGAGATTTGCCGGGCGAGAAGTGCCCGTACATCACTTTAAAGGTACGTGAGCCTGCCGGGCGACACTGAAGAAGCCGCGCCACCAGCAGCACCAGGCATCCCAACGGCTGAAACACTCGCCGTAATGCGCGGCCGCCTCTTCGCTCTCGCAAAGCGCCCGGTGTGCCTCATCGGTCGCTCGCATTAGCAGTGCTGAAATCGATCTCATCAAATCTAGCTCCTTGCTGGGCAAGTGCGCGGCGGTTTGGCTGCCGGCGCCCTTACGTTGTCTCGCCAAGGTTTATGCGGCAACCCGCAGATGCGATGCCCTTAGCCATAGGTCGGAATAGTCTTCGCCCTCATTCTTCGGCACGTGCAAGCGCACGCCGAAGCCCCCGGTGACCAGTCTGGCCTTCAGCAACTCGGCATAGTGTTCACCTGGTCGCCAGCCGTGCTTCGGGTCGAGCGGATCCCGGTCGGCGCAGATGATCACCTCATCGAAGCGATCCCGCGGGATGTCGGCAACGGCGAGGTTCCCGGCATTCACCAAGCACCAGACCTCGATGCGATTGCCAGTGGCTGCCACAAGGGCCAGGCCGGTTTCGATACCTTCGCAGACGATGACCTTCCGGCTCCCGGTAGTCGGACAATTCAGACGGATGGGTGCGCCGGCGAGCTTCTGGGGACTTGCCATCTGCTTCTTCACATCTGCGAATGGCGCCTTGTAGCCATCTTTGCTCAGGTAAGTGCGGTGGAGCGTGACCGGTGCCCCATCTGCGCGCCTTGCCCTGGCCAGCATGACCGGCCAGTCGCCACGATTCACCGGCTTGCCTTCATCGTCGGTATCCCAGTAGGCCATGGCCGGGTGATACCGAAGATCGGGCGAGAGCCACGCGAGTTGCAGGCCGGGCACCCGCCGGCTGAGGTAGGCCCACACTGGCGAAGTCTCCGTGATGGCCACCGAACCTGACCAGGCCGCGTTCAGCTTTGCGCGCTTCTTTCTGGCCTYGGCTTCCACCTTCGCCGTGAGGCTGCGCTCGTCGTTGCGGGCGGCTGGCCTCCCTACCGGGCGACAGCATGCATCGTCCTTCAGGAACTCAAGCGCATCGCGATCGCTCATGCCAGTGAATGCGCGCAGGAGCGTGTAGCCATTGCCGGCGCCACAGTGGTTGCAATAGTAGGTGCCGGCGTCATCCTTGTTGTCAAAACGGAAGCGGGTCTTGCCCCCACAGAGAGGGCAGGGTCCTTGGCGCTTCGATAGATATTTCACGTCGAGTTGGGCGCGCGTGAGCACCTTCACCCAGTCGATATCTTTAAAGTTCAAGCTCATCGTGTTCTCCTGCCTCGGAAAGGCAATTCAAAAGCGGAGAGACCACTGCTGAGGTGCAGAGGCTTTTCTGAAGCGCAGCGCGCATCAGGAAAGCCCCCGTGAGGGGGGAGGGTTGAAGAAGCAGCGGGTAGGCCCCGAAGGGCCTGCCGCACTGCGCGTCAGCGCCGGAACGGAATGCCGTCAAGTGCCTTACAAGGCGCGAACGGAATATCGTCATCCATGTCCTCGAAGCCGCCGCTACGCGGCGCGCCACCACCGCCATAGCCACCAGACTGCTGCCTGGGCGGCGGTGATGGGGGCGGCGTGCGGGCGCCACGACTGCTGGGTGCTGCGGCGCCGTTCTGCCGGCCGCTGTTGTTGGACGCGCGTGCCGGCGCACGCTGGGCTTGACTGCCGTCGCCCTCATCATCACCGCTCGACGCGCCCGTTGAGCGGCTGCCCAACATCTGCATCTGCTCGGCCACGATTTCGGTGCTGTACTTTTCCACGCCTGCCTGGTCCGTCCATTTCCGGGTGCGGATGCGCCCCTCGATGTAGACCTGCGAGCCCTTCTTGAGGTACTGACTGGCGATCTCGGCGAGCTTGCCGAAGAACGCGATGCGGTGCCACTCGGTGGCCTCCTTCATCTCGCCGCTGGTCTTGTCCTTGTAGCGATCAGTCGTCGCCAGCCGGATGTTGCTGACGGCGTCTCCGCTGGGCAGATAGCGGGTTTCCGGATCTGCACCCAGATTACCGACGAGAATGACCTTGTTGATGGATGCCATAGATTTTCCTTTGCTTACTGCTGTTGAATCACGCCGCGAGTGAGCGCACGTGCCGGAGGTCGAACTCGTTGCGATGGGTATCGATGAACTTCCCGACTTGTTCGGGATGCGGGACCTGGACGGCAACGCGGCCGAGCATGCTGATCTTCACGGTGTCGCCGACGCGCACATGGCGCTCCGAGACCAGCTCCGCGAGGTGCTCGCCACTGAATGCCTTGCGGCTGCCGTCGTGCTTCTCCAGGGTGATCGTGAAGGACTGATACGGCTTGCGGCCGTCCGGCGTGAACTGACGCACGCCCATGTCGACAATGCGGCCCACACCGATCTTGATCGGCTTCTTCCGGGCTTGCGGCGCGATTGGCGTTACCTTGAGGGGGCGAGGCTTGGCAGACTGTTGTGCCGGCTCTGACTCCGGCGCCGATGCTATCGGCTCTGGCAACTCGTAGCCCGCGGCTTCCCAAGGCGGTGCGTCTTGCCTTGCGCTCGCATCGGCCAGTGCAGCGTTGACGTCCACGCCATGCAACGGGTGAACCGTCGCAAGCGCCGCCTTTGGCTGATTCCGCGTTGAGCCGGATTCGCTCTTGAGCATCAGCTCGGTGAGTGTCACCGCGCTGGGAATGCCGAAGGGCAGACCGGCTTCCTCGAACTCTGCTCGGGTGAGGATGCCAAGTTGCTCGCGGGCCTGGCCCACTTCACCGGGCAGGACCCGGCGCACGTGGTTGGCGTACTGGTAGAAAAAGACCCGCTTGCGCGCGATCTTCCTGACTTGCACGCACCGTGCGCCGATGCTCTCGGTTGCGGTGAAGGCCGGTTCCGGCGCAATACCTGCTGCAATCTGCTTCATGCTGCGGGGGCGACGCGGCGGCTTGGCGACAACAGGTGCTGGCGCCGCTGCTACCGGAACCTGGGACTCCATAACAGCTGGCGCAGGCGCTGCATCTTCCAGTTCCTCGTCCTCCAGCGTTTCATCGCCACGTTCGCCACCAAACTTGTCTCCGATCCAGCCGATGGCCTTCTCCGAGCGTTGCTTGCCGGCGACCAGGGCGTACGGCAGCAAGATCAGGAACACGATGATCCAGAGCAGCCGTGCGGGCATGCCAATTCGATCTGCTTTCATTATTGGTTTCTCCAGTTTCCGAGGTTGACGTATTCATCGAGCTTGAGGGCCACATCCGCGGCCTTGGGTTCACCTAGCGCCATCCGGATCACGCGAAACAGCTCGCGCAACTCGCTGTGCAGATTCCTGGCCATGCTTCGACGGATACGCCGAACATCGAGGTCCAGTTCATCGCACACGGCGTCGAACGGGGTAATGGCGCGGTGATCGAACAAGTCGAAGGCCCAGCAAAGGGCATCGAACAGGTGGATCTTTTCTTCCCAGAGGTTTGGCATGCCGAAGAAGTCGGAATCCTTCTTCGCGGCCCGGATGTCTTTGGTGGCGCTGTAGGCCACGATGGCGTCGCGGACGCCGCCCCAGAGGGCGGTGGCGATGCCGGTGCAGAACTTCGCGAGATCGTTGGACGACATACTGTCGACCGAGATCAGGTCAGCCTGCGTGCCTTCGACTTTGGGGACCCTCGCGGGTCTTTCTGCAACCTGTTCGCCGAACAGGTCGAGCAATTGCTCTGTCATGTTGTTCTCCGTTCTTGCCCATGACTGGGCGCTAAAAAGTCGGAGGCACAGCCTTTCCCTGCGGCGCGTTGGGGCGGCGCCGGGAAAGCCTGCTTGGATCCATGGCAGGAGAGGGCGGCCGCCAAGGCGGTCCGCGGGTGGAAGACAGGAGGGGCCTGTGGCCCCTCCTGATGAATGTCGCTGCTAGAGCGACTGGATGTGGATGATGGCGTCCGCCATGGCCGACAGCTCCGGCGTCTGCGTGATGAAGAACTCGCGTTCGTATCCACCGGCCGCTAGCACGGCACGTTTCATGGCGATGAATTGCCGTTTGCGTTCCGGATCGAGCGGACCGTCCACCTCGTCGGAGAACAGCGTCGGGAAATGCATGCCGGTGCTGCACGCCATGTGCAGTGCCAGCGCGCGTACCAGGCACTCGTTGACCCAGACCTTCTCGCCGCCGCTCATTCTGCCGAGCGGCTTGATCTCGCCGCGCTCGACATCCGTGACGTGAATTTCGAATGTCTCCCGCACGGTGCCGGTCTGCGTCGTGCGCTGCGTCACCATCTGCACCGCGAAGCGACCACCGTAGCAATCTTCCAGCAGGCGGTTGCAAAGTGCCGAGATGGCAGGGCCGGCGTCATCGATGGACAGGGCGATCAGGCCGTCGTTCGACAGGCATTTCGCCAGTAGCGCCCAATAGGCCGCTTCGTCCGACAGCGCAATGCACAGTGACTGTAGCGAGGCAGCGCGTGCCGCGACGGCCGTGGCTTCCGCGGATTGCAGCTGCAAGCCATGGAGCTGGCTCTGCGCCTGCGCTTGCGTGCGCTTGGCTTTGGCCAGGATCTGCTCGGCCGTGGTGACGGCATGCTGCGCCTGTTGCAGGGCGTCGCTGCCCATCACGCGTGGCAAGGTGGACAGCAACTGCGCCAGGCTCGCGAGCTTCTCGGCGTGGGCCGCGTCAGTGGCCTTGCGCTTCGCTGCGGCTTCCTGATCGACTGCCCCGATGCGTTGGGTCAGGCCGGCCAGTCGCTGGTTCAGTTCCGCCTCGGTCGCGGCAATCTCCTGCAGGCGTTGTGTGGCGATCGGCAGGGCCTGCTTGGCGGCGGCCAGCGCGTCGCGCTGGTTGGCAACGCGGCTCAACTGCAGGAGTTGATCGTTCAGCGCGCGGATTTGCTGATCCAGTTGGCGGGCTGCCGCATCCTTGCTTTCCAGCTCCGCGATGGCGGTGGTGAGGGCAGCGCTGCGAGCCTTGCTGGCCTCGAATGACTTACGCATGTCCTTTAGCTGGGCGACCTCGCCCGGCAGGGCGGTCTTGGCGGCCATCGCGTTGGCAAGCAGCGGGCACTTGGGTTGCAGCGCGCTGCCGGCACACGGCACGTCATCGGCCAGCTTGGCATTGACTGTCATGTACTGCACGGCCTGGTTCTTCGCAGAGCCGTCCGCGATCGTCTTCTGATGCGCTGCCGACACCTCGGCCAGTTCCTTGCGGCGCTGTGCCAGGGTGGCAATAGCCCCGTTGAGCGCCTCCCGTTGCTGACTAAGCGCCTGGAGCTTCGCCTTGGCTTGCGTAGTAGCGCCTTCCGCCTGCTGAATGGCTGGCTCCTGAGCCAGGATGGCTTGCCGCGTGTTCTGGTCATTGCGCAGCCGCTTGGCCCCGGTGGCAAGGCCGGCGAGTTGACCTTGGGCCTGCGTCTGGGCTTCCTGGAGCTCGCGCTTGCGCGCGGCCACCTCGGCGTCGATGCCGGCTTGCTGCTGTGCGGCCTCCCGGCCGGCTACCTGTTGCTGTTGCTCGAGCTGTGCGCGTTGCTGGCGGACCGAGGCCTGCGCGTCGAGTTGCGCCTGCGTGGCCGCCAGTGCCGCGCTGGCCTTTGTGACGTCCGCCTGCGCCGCATCGACGTTGGCGGTTGCCGCAGTCAGCTGCGTGTCGGCTTGGACGATCTGGCTGTCCAGCACGCTGGCGCGAGACGCCGCCGCCATCACGAGGCGCAGATCCTCCTGTGTGCGCCCGCGTTCCTGGTTCAGCAGCTTGCCGACGGCGCTTGCCTTGGCGCCCTCTTCGCGAATCTGGTCGTGACCGAGGATCGACGAGAGGAGTGACTTCACGTCGCCGGCGTTCATCGCCGACAGGGACGTGCGGGATTGCGTGGAGAAGTGGGCGGTGAAGAACACTTCGGGCTTGCCGAGCAGATGCTCCACACAGGCATCGTAGGTATCCGTCTTGCCGTCCGATACCGTGCCGTTGGGCAGGTTGACCGGGACCCATTGCTCTCCCTGGCGGACGGTCAGGTAGGCGTCCTGCTTTTTCGTCTTGCCGGATTGGCGAAACACCAGGTCGGTGCGGAACACTTGGCCATCGTGCTCCCATTCGAGCATCTTGGCGGCCTGCACGCCGGCAACGTGATCCCAGTACGAGAAGCCGTTGGGTGTGGGGGTGGTGGCGTGGTAGGGCATCACCCGGAACGGGTGAAGGTTGTCCATGATGGTGGTTTTGCCGGCGCCATTGGGGCCAGCGATGGCAACGAGGGTGGTGGATGCATCCAGGTGACGCAGATCGAGGGTGATCTCGGGCTTGCCTAAGCCGGACTGGATACCAATGAAATTTTCGAGGCTTAACATGCGTGGTTTCATGTTCAACTCCTGCCGCTGGTGCGGCGAATTGGAAACCACGGAGACTGATCGATAGGCCCGGGCGGGCGCATGGATCAATCCGCAACATCTATATACAGTGCCGGTAGGCCCGGCTTAGCCCTAGTGTAAACGCAATGCAATGTGCCGGGGAAACTCGAAACGGTGGCGAAATGCAGCACGAGTTGGGATGCTTCTGCTGGGAGTCCAGAAAGGGAAACAGCCACCGAAGTGGCTGTTTCGCGTTGCAGAGCAATCAAACAGACTCGTTCTTGCTGCGGTCCTTGGCTTTTTCTGCACCGTCCAGCATTACCCAGCAGAGGGTGCAAAATGCCACGCCAAAAGCACTGACAAGTAGCATACCGAGCATCTCATTCTCCCTTGCTTAGAAGGACACCTGTTACAAATAATATCACGCCCCAAAAATACAGTAGGACGTAGCGAACTACGCCGCCGGTCGTGAGCGGTTCACTGCCGAACGCCAGGGACGTGGCCGCAATGATACAGGCGGCCGACAGGGTATGCGCCAGGCGACCAACCGATTCAAGCTGCTTCACGGTTGGGGCGCGGAGCGCCTGCTTGATGTGTTGCAGTAATTTCATTGGGTCTGCGGGTTAGCCGCGCAGATCCGTCCCCTTGCGGGTGCGGACCCGCAAGGGATGGTTGTAAAAAGGCGGCTGCTTACCGGACCATTGGCGTCAGCACGCGGGTTGCCCCGCGTCCCGTCGCTTCCTGTCTGGCGTCGGCAATACCTCGCTCAAAGGCCGCTTTCAGCGATCCGTGTGCGGCGACTTCCGGTGGCAGTTCGGCGCCGTAGCGGCCGACGACGTACGCGGCCGCGATTGCTGCCTCCAGATTGCCGTCGTCGACCAGCTGGGCCGATATCGCAACCCACCGACGCGCAGTGTCGTCATGGATTTGCGCTGCGGTTTGCACAGCGTGATCTGCCGCGTTGACTGCCGAGCCGGCCCCAGTTGTGGCCGCCCTTTGACGGAAGCCAGCGCGTCTGTGCAGTAGCGCTGCGACGAAGATGAAAAAGATGCCGACATGCAAAAAGATGACACAGAGCATGCGAAGCAATGTTGCGTTGGCGCGTGCGAACAGGCGTTTATCGTGAGTCATGTTTACTTCTCCTGAGACAAATAGAAAGCGCTGGCCGACACGAGGGCAGCCTGCGGTTGAGGCGCCGCCGTGAGGCAGGCGATGTGGGTTGGGGTTGTGACTACCGTTGCGGGAATGCGTGGCGTTGTTCCAGCGCCAGCCATTGCCGGAGCCAGCCCTTGCGTTCGGCCGGCGAGGCCTCGAACCACTGGCTGTTCTCGCTATCCATAAAGCCGAAGAACAAGCCGGCGGTGTCGCCGCTGGTGATGCCCGCTGCCGCCTGGAGCGGTTGCAGCGCGCTGTCGAGGTCCGGGTTGTCGGCCGCGGACTCCATCATTTCGGCGGTGATGCCATTCAGATCCATGTCGGAATCTCCACGGTGTGGCGCGGAGCCCGCCCCTTGCGGGTGCGGACCCGCAAGGGATGGTTAGGAATGGCTATGTGTGTCAGGGGGGCGGTGGTTGGATGCTGCCGTGTCGCCGTCAGGCTGGCATCGGGCAACGCCGGCATCATCCAGCGCCTCTGCGACCAACCAGACGGCACTGTCAAGGCGCGCATGGCTGATCTGTAGCGGCGTGTAGCACTTCCAGACTGCTGCCAGCGCCGTCACCTGCTGCGCCTGCAGTTTGCGCAGGCGCGCGTTCTCGGCGATGAGTTCCTCTTGTGTCATTGCAGGACTCGTTCGAATCGGCTGGGTGCTCACGTCGCCAGCTCCCAGCAGAAGCCGTCACCCACGACATACGCGGCGACGGCCTCGCCATTCACCGTGATGGAGATGGGGTGGGACTTGTCGATCTCCGTGCCGTTGAGGATCAGAACCGCATCCTCGGCCTGGTTGTAGTCGATGCCCGGCATCAGATCGACGATCCGATGTACGGACGCGAGCGGGAACAGCGGTGTGACCCAGCCGTTCCAGTACTCGCCGTTCCAGTAGGCCTCGAGCCTGGTGCCTTCTGGCAGCCATTCGCCGGTCACCTCGACGAGTCGTTGGTCCGGCAGGGCGGCCGGTTCATGATGGAGACGGGTGTCGCGGTTGTCTTTATGTTGAGGGGACGTGATCGATGAGGGTGTCTGGCAGGACCGGCTTTGCAAGCCCGATCCTGCCGTGGGTGCCGTTAGGCAAACAGGTCTTCCGTCACCCAGGACGGGACGTCGGAATCGATCGCCGGCGGTACCGGAGCGGTCGGGTTGTCGGCGGCGGGTACCGGCACCTGGCCAAGCGCGTCGGCGGTGTCTTGCGCGGCTTCCCGCGTCTTGATGCGCTGGATGATGCTGCTGGCGATAGCCTCTGGAGCCTCGACCGACAGTGCCTGAAGCCGGTCGCACAAGGGCTCGAAGGGTGACTGCGTTTGCTCGCACCACATCTTGACCTTGCCGTCCAGGCTCGCAACGGTGGAGATGCCCGCCGCGCGTTGCCGCTCGACCACCAGGGTCTTGCCCTCGATCTTCACTTCGGCCGCGCTTCCCAGCGCAGCCTTGATTGCCGCGCGGTCCACCGACTGGAGGTGTTCCTCGTCGACCAGATAGCGCACGCGCACAAAGGCGCCGGCGCAGCGCTGGCCCAACTCGCGGATTGCCTCCAGATCCGGAGGACCGTCGAAGTGCAAGTCCAGCGTGACCCGCGCGGGCGTCACGAAGACCGCATACTCGGCTTGCCCGGGACGGATGTCCCAGATCAGGGCGGACTTGTCGCCATCCTCGCCGTAGTGAAAGCGCCCGATGGAGCCGGCGTAGGCAACCAGTTGCCGTCTGCCGGCGAACTCACGCCGCCACTCTTGCTGCTTATGGATGTGGCCAAGTGCGACCGCATCGGTGTTGGCCTGGAACAGCGAGCCCAGATTGAACTCGTGGTCCTGGCCTGCCATCGGCACGCCGTGCTCGGTCAGACAACCATCCACTGTGCCGTGGCCGATCAGCAGCGTCGGCACGCCTTGCGCGAACAGCCGGTCATTGACGGTGCCGAACAGGGCCAGCAGCTGATGGAGCGCCTGGCCAACCTCGGCCGCGGCATGTTCCGCGCCGACCGTGGCGATCAGGTCTGCCTTGTTGACGGTCGGCAGGCACGTGACCACCAGATCGGCGGGCGCGTCCCATGTCAGCCCGTTGCTGTGCCACTGGCCCTGCACCAGCGCGATTTGGCCGATCCGGTCCGCAACGGCAATGGGATGCCGTGCGCCAACCAGYTCCAGGACGCGCAACAAGCCCGGGGGCTCGTGTGAGAAGGTGCCTTGCAGCAATAGGACCGGACAGTGATTGGCCAGTCGCTGGATCTGCTTGGCGAGTTCCCGGAAGGCCGGTTCGTGCGCGTCGAGCGCGTGGTCGGTCGCGTCGCCGGTGATGACCGCCGCTTGCGCGCCGATCTCGATCGCGTGGGAAACCGCCGCCGCAAAGCAGCGGTTGGACTCTGCGAGATGAGTTGCGGTGTAATGCAGATCACTCATGTGAGCGATTTTCATGGGAGTTCCTCCTTGCCTGCCGCGTTCGCGGCGATTGGAAAGCGAGGGAACGGCTTTCCGTTGCGCGCTGGGAAAACGCACAAGAGAAAGCCCCCGAACGTCGGGGGAGGGCGCGGTACGAAGGCACGCGCGAATCGTTGGGAGGGTGGGGGGAAACGGTTGCCACGATCAGGCGGTCGTCGATCCCGCTGACTCACAATCGTCGCAAGTGTCGGTGAGGCCGCAGAAGGGACATTTTCTCTGCGCCAACGCAGTCTCATCCTCCAGGCCGAGCTGGATCTCGTGCGCCGAACGGTTCTCGCTGTGGATCTCCCGCCAGACAGCCGGGTAGTGCTTGCCGTCGGCGTGATACGGGGTTGTCGCGATCCGGCGCCAGTGTTCGAAGGCCTCGATGTCGAGGATCTCGATGTCGCACGCGCTGCACAGCYTGACGCGATCGCATGCGTTGGCATTGATGAAGGCGTACCGCAGGAGCTTTGCCTCGATCAGTCTCGCAGCCCAGAGCCGCCAGATGGCCTCGGCCTCTGTGTCGGTCTCGGCGGCGATCAGTGTCGCGCACAGGCGGACCCGATTGCGATCGTGCGCGCGCGCTTGCAGCACCGTAAAGATTGCGGTCATGTTTACCTCGCGATGGAATAGGTTGAGCGCCCCGTGCCGGTTGCCGGCACGGGGTTCGCGGTGTGGGGACCACCGCGGACCGCTAGGCGGGGAGTTGCAGATCGTCCAGGAAGCTCAGCATTAAGCTGCTGGCATAGTTCGCGCCGCGCTTGCCCAGCGCCTCGAGTTCGGCGGTAGCGGCGCACAGCTGGTCGATCTTGTGCGTCCAGCCGTTGCCCAGCTTCGCCTTGAAGTACTGCTTGCGCAGCGTCTCGTCGATGCCGCTCACCAATGCCGCGATCTCGAAACGCAGGCGGGCGTTGACGTACTCACCGTCATCACCCAGGCTGCGGAAGACCGTATGGACGCCGTCGAGCGAGGTATTGGTGCGGGACCAATCCTCCCCATACCGCTGTGTGGCCCACTGGCTGATCAACTCGGGGTCGCCGTTGCTGTCATTGACGGCACGCAGGACCTGCGCTTGCAGCTTGGCGTCGTAGTCGCCGGGAGGATCGGCCTCCGGCGTGGCGGACTGGGTTGCCGGGGGACAGGGGGTCGTTCCGGCCAGCCAGCTCTGGGGGGCGGCGGGAGCCAGGCCGAGCGACAGCGCCGGGGCCGTGTTCAGGCTCAGGGCCTTCGCCATGTCCAGATCCGCGGTGAGCTTGGGCACCCACTGCATACCCAGACGTTTGGCACCCTGGTCGTCGTAGTACGTCCGCGTCTCCTGCACCTTGGTGAGCCAGTAGATCGGCTTGCCTGGCCGAAACGGATTGAAACGCGGGATGGTCCCGAGTGCGTCCTTGATGCGCATCAGGTCGGTGAAGATGCCTTCTGCCGCGTATTGGCTGGTGGTTGCGATCGATACGGGCCCGACGGTCGGAATGCCGGGGATGTAGAACTGCAGCTCACCACGGAACTTGCACAGCCCCTGCAGGTACTCGGGGCAGCTATCCGGCATGCACTCGCCGCGCGGCACCAATTCGCGCCGGGGATGAAACTTCATCCGCTGCGCGCGTTGCTGCTGGACTTGCTCGGGGGTGACCGGCTCGCGGTACATGCAGTAGCGCTTGCCATCGGCCCCATAGCGGGACTCGTAATTGACCGCGGCGCCATAAGACTTGAAGGCGTGCGGGAAGAAGTCGAGCAGTTGATCGGTGTGGAAGACGATCGGGAAGCGGTAGAGACGGGTTACGTCGTCCCCGCGCTGCTCGCCGTAGGTGTCGAGGATATGCCGGGCGAATTCCGGCATCTCGAAGTCTGCCCCGGAGACGTTGAAGTGGGGCGTGTTCACGGGGCGGGTGGGATAGGCGATGTTGCACTGCGCGGCGATGGCCGCTTCGGCGTCCTTGAACTTCTGCTGGCCGGCGAGCGCCGGCGCAAATAGGGAGACGGCCTTGGGGTTCTTTGCGGCGGCTGCGGTGAGCAGCTTGGTACCACTGCGGATGCGACCCGATATATTCAGGCGCGCAGTGCCGTTGTTGAGTCGGTCCGACAGGATGGACTTCTCCATGATTTCTCTCCATGACGGGCAATCGCCGTAACGGTTTATCCACCGGCAAATCCGGTGGATCTTCATGTGTGCCTCGGAGAGGCTTGGGAAGTCCATGTGCCTGTGCACTGGAATGGCTAGGCCATTCCGCTGCGTCGGCAGCCGTTATTCGTCATCCATGCTGTCCTTGTCTTGCGAGAAGAAGAATGGGTCGATTTGCGGGTCGTGATCGGACCGGTTGCGCTTCCCGATAGCGAAAAGCAGGAGTACGGCCAGAATCAGCACGGCGAGTATTTCCATGGCGGCTTGCAGGGAGAGATTGAAGGGACGCCAAGGCGGGCCGGAATGGCCTGAGGCGACGATCGAAGGGGAAGGGCGCGGCGTGTGGGCAGGCGAACCCAACCTGGAGAGGCGAGGGTACCGGCACGACAAAACGCCAAAATTTTGAGAGTCAGCCAGCAAGTCCGCGACAAATCCGGTGCTGTTTTGCTGGAGACACATTGCCGCTTGCACGGCTGAAGAGTGGATTCATGATAAGGGGTAGCGCCGGTAAAGGAAAGCGGCGAGTCGCGTGCGATTTCCCGCCGGTTTCGCCCTGACCGGGTACAAGCGAAGCCCTAATAATGCTGCCATGGACCAGAATCCCTCGCTCGTCATCAAAAATTCGCATCGGATCGAAGAGGTGCGAACCCCCGTTGAATCACGCGCGACCATGCCGCTTCGGACGGCGCTGGTGTGCCGCCTGGTCAGGCGGGATTTTCACCTGTTGGCCACGAAGATGCGGGCCTTCGCGCAACTGCCTGGCTATATAAAGGCTCTCCGCCACGACCTGGATCAGTTGGAGACGGAGATCGATCTGCTGGACCTCCGCTGTCGCGCCATCCACCCGACGACGACCACGGTGATCTACGCCGAGGTGGCGTTGCGACTGGTGTCGGGGGAAGGGGCGCGCCTGTATCGGCTGCTGCGCCGCTTCGACGAAGCCTATGGCTGCCTGTATGTGGCGAGATTCGAGGGGCGCATCGATCGGGACCAGCAACTGGCCGTCTTGCCGCCGGTGCTGATGGCGTATGGCGCGGTCAAGATCAGCGCGCTGCGGATCCCGCGCAAGACGGCGCAGGAATTGTCCGACGAACATGGCATCGGCTAGGACGCTTCCCCAGAGGGCACGCTCGGCCGGCTGGATGTCCTGTACTTGCCTTCCGGCGCCCGCTCAATGCCGGTCTCAGCGACGAACAGGCTGGTGCGGCGCTTTCCGGCCGCGCTGATCCAGAGCTGCTCGCGCGCCCGCGTCATGGCAACGTACATCAGGCGCCGCTCCTCTTCCAGCGACCCGTGCTTCGAGGGCCATGCCTCTTCCTCGGCGCCGAGGATCCACACCCGGTCAAACTCCAACCCTTTCGAACTGTGCGCGGTCATGAGCGACACCCGAATGGCGTTATGCTCGCTTTCGTCCTTCTTTTTCTTCTGGCGAGCCAGGCGCAGCTCGTCGAGCCGCTCCTTCGGGCCCTTGCCGGCGGGGTGGTAAATCGCCGCCGCAACCTCCAACATGCGCTTGGTCCGGTCATCTTTTGCATGCAGCAAGAGCCACTCCTGAATACCGAGCAGCATCAGGTGGTACAGGCCCTCCTTGTCCAAGGAGGACCAGGCCTGATGGCGCTTGGCAAAGTCCTTCCAGATGGCAATGCCGTCAGGGGAGAGGGTAGTGGTCTCGAAGTCCTGCTTCGCGCCGATCCGGATGGCATTGCCGAAGAGCTGGTGGATCTGCGCGAGGTTGTCCTCGGACAAGCCGGCCCAGCCTAGCACCTGGTCGACGGCCCGCGCGCTCTGCGTGGCCACGGAGTCGATGACGGCGCCGAACAGAGCCACTTCCGGCTTGTCCAGCACCGACTCGCCGTCTGCCCGCCGATACGGGATCTGGCGTGCCACCAGCATGGCCTCGATCAGGTCCAGCCTGCGGTTGGCGCGCGTGAGCACCGCAAACGATGCATCGTCAGCCGTCGCGGCGGCGATGGCGTCGACACAGGCTTCAGCCTCCAGGTCGAAATCGCTGAAGCGCTCCCACTCGACGCGCCCGCCTGCGCCCTTGGCCGCCTGCAGGAGCTTGGGGATCCGCCCAAGGTTGGCCTGCACCATCTTGCCCGCGGACGACAGGATCTCGTCCCGGCAACGATAGTTGATGCCCAGCAGGATGGTGCTCGCCTGGAATTCCTTGGTGAACATCTGCATGCACTCATAGCCGAGCGCGCGGCGGAACGCATAGATGGACTGATCGTCGTCGCCGACCGCGGTGATCTGGCTGCCGGCGGCGCCATGGTGTGCGCCCCAGCGGTACTGGACGAGGTCGGTATCCTGAAACTCGTCAATCAGCAGGTAGTCGACCGGCAACGGCGTCATGGCGCCGGAGAACAAGGCCTCGTTGGTCTTCAGGAGAATGTCCTGGAAGTCGACCTGCCCGTTTCGCTCCAGGATGCGCTGATAGGTTTCGAGCATCTCCCGTTGCGCGTCCTCCAGGCCGTGGCCTTTGCCAGCGGCCTTCGCATCCTCGATCAAACGAGTCGCCTCATCGAGGTCGATCTCCAGGCCCGCTTGGGCGATGGCCCGGCGCAGATACCCGCGCCGCTCGCCTTCCCGCACGATGTCCCATGAGCGGTCGCCGTAGGGCGAGCGCATCTCCGCCAGGATGGCGCTGCCGAAGCCGCTGCGCCCCTTGGGGAAGCTCATCAGGAGATCGATCGAGTGAAACGTGCCGACCAGCAAGCGCGGCTTGGCCGCGTCGCCGGCGATGGCAACGATGCGCTCGCGCAGTTCCAGCGCGGCGTCTCGCGTGAAGGTCACAGCCGTGACGGTCGAGGCGCCGTCCGACAGCAAAAAGGCCGCTTTCGCGGCCAGAGTCTTGGTCTTGCCGGAGCCGGGGCAAGCCACGGCAAGACAGTGGGCGCGGCAGCGTGCCGCCTCGAGCTGCTCGGGGTTGAGACCCGCGAGCAGGCGCTCATCGCTCGCCATCAGATCGGCAGCGTTACGTCGGTGCCGCCGCCGGCGGCGCTTTCCGCCAGGCTCGACTGAAGACCGCTCACAGCCTCCACAATGGCTTCGTCACCTTTCGACCGGGTGTCCGCAGCCCRGCGACCACCGCGCGCAGCCTGACCGCCGGCATTCCTGGCCCGAGAGGCGTTCATGCCGATATTGGCCCGGGCGGCAAAGCGGAAGATCGGGCGAATCTTCTGCTTGGTCTGATAGCGCATCTGGTCGACCTCGCTGGGGTCGATCTTGCCGTTCCACTCGAGGTTGACCATCAACGACAGCAGCTGATCGTACATGGCGAAGACGCGCTGGAGCGCGAGACCTTCCCGCGAGCGGATCTGGATCGTCTCGTTATAGGTGGGCGCGGTGTAGGTCACCGCGATCGCGACCTCCGCATAGGCGTCCCGGTCGATCAGGGCCTGCGTAGCGTCCAGGTCCTTGCGCACGTCCGCCTCGACGGCGCCGATGAGCGTCTGCAGCTGCTCGCGCAGCTTGGTCGCCCGCTCCTGGCCGATCACGGCATCGCCGCGTCGGCGCATCAGTTCGGCACCCTTGTCGATGATGTAGAAGAAGCGGGTGAACGACGAGGCGACCACCTGGTCGTTGAGCGTGACGTGCTGCTGCACCGACGGAATGCCCGCAATCTTGCGCTTGAGTTCTTGCTTGCCGCGTTCGCGTTGCGCGCTGGCGCGGCGGATCTGTTCCTCGGCGCGGGCCCGGTCGGCCTCGTCGGTGGCCGATTCGGCATTGGCGGCACCCTGAGAGCTCTCGGCGGCGTCGGCTGCGAGGGCATCGCGGGATTCCTCGGCGGCCACGAGAAGTTCATCGTTCTCCGTGCCGAGGCCCCCTTCGAAGCTGTCCCGGTCGGATTCAACGGCAGTGAGTTGTGACATCGTGGTTTCCTTCTTTGGGTGGATGTCACTGAATCCTGCGTGAACCGCGCGAAGGCGTGCAGTCGAGTGCGTGGCGAAAACGTGCTCGATTCGTGTCTCGCGTCGCCGCAGCGATTGCATGACGCCACCTGGTTTTGCCCGCGCGGGCAAATTTATCCGCTGTAAGCCCTTGATTTATAAGAGTGGTGGAGAGTCATTCGGCCACTTCGTTGCCACAAATTCGCCAAATACGGTGAATTCCGAGTTGGACTAAACTTGGCGCCTTATTCGAGGGCAATCGCGTGCACGCCTTATACTCAAATGCCAGCATGTCTCCAGGAACTCTTCGGTTACGCGCGCGCGCGAATGCTTGTCTTATCTGCTTTCTAGCGGGCGTCGGCATTTCGCTGCCGCCTGCAAGTGGGTTGGGATATGCCTTGCTGCCGTTCGCGACCGACCATCCAACCGCAGCGGGACGCTTCGCGCGAGCCGCTTCATTGTTTCTTGGTGCCGCCTGGTGCGTCGCTGCGTCAGCATACGCGTCCGGATCATCGTTGTGGCTCGCCTTGGCGGCGCAGATAATCTATGCGGCATTGATGGCAATGCCGGCACTCTTGCCTGGCCCGTGGTGGCTCCGCGGTACGATGCAATTGGCATCGCCGTCGCTGCCGCCGCTTGCCTACTGGCTGTCCTTGCCACCGCTCGCCGGAGCGGGCTGGCTCTTCCCGGGGGCCGGATATGCCGGCGTCATCTTGTACGTCGGGATTTCCGTTGCAATAGCGGGCTGGCGGCGCGTGGATGGAACGATTCGTCAAGCGCTGGCCGTCTTCGTCATCGCAGCGTTCATGCTGGCGGCTGGTCTGAACCTGCATGCTTACAGGTATCCTCCGACAGGCGTATCGAGCTGGTCCGGCCTGCAGTTTAGTCCTGCGCCGCCAGTGCCACGAACCTTCGAAGAGGCCGCCCACGCGATGATCCAGCTTTCCCACGAAGTGCGGGAATCCTCGGCGACGGTGATTGTCGCGCCGGAGAACTGGCTAGGCACATTGCCATTGGCAGGTATGCGCCACCTTCGGGAAGCCTTGAAGACTGACCAACGCCTGTTGGTCGGAGGCATCACCACGCAGGACGGTGTGCTGCGCAAAGGTGTTTGGGATCTCCCCGGTGGGATCTTCACGCCCGCTATCGCGCCTATTCCGCTGATCGAACCGTATCCGACCGACTATGCCAAGGCGGGCAGTGTCATCGAGGTGGCTGGGCGGTCCGCCAGCTTGCTGGTCTGCTTTGAGGCGAGCACGTCGCTCCCGCTTTATCACCTTCACTATGGCGTGCCGGTGATTTTGATTGCTAACGGATGGTGGGACACACTCGGCGCACTAACTATTCAGCGATCGGTCACTAGATCGTGGGCGCGCCTATTTGGGAGTCCGCTCTTGCTCAGCGAAGCATTGCCTTGAGCATCGAGCACGATCGAATCGGCCGCATTTTTCTGGAGAACTTGTACCCCACGCGCGGGTCGTTTTCGCGTTCAATACCTCCATGCAATCCGATCTCAGCCCCAATCCCATTGCCCTTATCGGCGCGCGAACCGTGGCGCGAGGACCGACCGTCCTATCTGGTGTAGTAGGGCAGCAGCCATCGAAGCAAGGTCCCCGCAAACAGGTACGAAGCCTAGAGAGTGGGGACGCAGGAGCGACAGCACGGCGATCGGCTCTTCGCGCAATGACCTGGTGGCAGTTCCATCGGAAGCGCATCGGGCTGGCGATCCTGCTTGCGTCGCCCGTCCTTTTTGGCTTCGTTGGTCAGCAGTACTTTCTTCATCGCCAGAAAGCCGCAGCGCCAGTGACTGCGCACGCCTTCGTTTCCCCTACTTCTCCGTCAGTCGGAGGAGTATCAGCAGGGTTCGCTGAACAAGCCTCGGCATCGAAGGGACCCGTCGTTGCGGGGCCGATTGTCCAGCTTCACGCATCAAACCACTCTGAAGCCGGCGCCGATGGTCGGCTGGCGGCATCACCAGTACCCGCAGCGCCGTCGAACCCCACGCCCGTCTACGAGCCCGCGAAGTTGCCGCCTGTGTCACCGCCTCCCGCGGCCACGATCCCACAAGTAAACCTGCCACCCGCAGCCAACGCTGCAGCCGCTGTGCCGTTGCCACTGCCGGCGCCGCTACAGAACGGTGCCAAGGGGCGCGCGATGCAGACAACACCTTCCGGTGAGGATCTGGCAGGCGTGAAGGTGACGCTAAAGGGGACACCTGTAGGCCCGTCCAAAGCGACGCCGCAGAAGGCAGCCGATGCAGCACGGGCAACTCCGCACGAAACGGCCGCTAGCGCCGCCACTGAAGTTGCGCGCCCGCAAGTACCGCCATCGACATCTCAGCCGAGCTAAAAGAATGAACAACGTGAGCCCCCTGCAGCCGTTGACGCCCGCGTCTGCGGCACCGCTAGTACCAGCCGCCTCGCCGGAGACCCGAATCGCAAACGACGAAGAGCTACCAGGGTATCGGATAGATGGGAAGGAACTGGTGATCGACCACGCGGCCCAAGACGTTCGTCATGTCCTGCAGGCATCTTGCGCGATAGAGGGCACCATTGAGATTCTGGAGGGTGGACTCTTCATTGCCGGCAATCTGMCGACCGGTCGCATCGAGATTCCCAACGGCTCTCTCATCGTTGCGGAAGGCGCAGAGATTGGTGCCGAGGTCTCTGTCAAGCGATTGTTTAACCTGGGTACGATCAAGGTGTCGACGGTGACCGCGGCAGAGTTGCTTGTCAATTGGGGAAGGATCGACGCCAAGGAAGTCGCAACCGTGTCGTTACGCAATGGCGGAACACTGGTCGCCGAGCATATTCGCTATGGCGACATGGAATCTAGTGGCGTGCTGCAGGGCAACCTCGCCCAGGCCTCCTGATCGCATGTTCGGGGATCTGCCTCCCGCAATGCGCCGGCGCTGGGCACTGGGCCGGTTAGCGGCCCTACTGCTTGTCCTCTGGGCCAGTCGCGAAGGGGTGGATTGGCCAGCGCTCTGGGCGCTGATGCTCGAACACGTGAGCAAAAAATGAGGAGAAATCATGATGCCAAGTCTAAAGAAGCGGGCGTTTCTCATGTGCCTCGTTGCCTGTGTCGTGTTGTTGGCAAGCTGGATTGCGGGCGAAGTTGCTATCGGTCAGTATGCCCTCGGTAGAGCGTCAATCTTCAACGTTCGCCTGTTGGGTCGCGTCGGCGTGATCGCGTCTGATGTAGGACTCGGAGCATTGCTCGTCTTCTCGGTATGCCAATGCCTGGAGAAACGTCGAGTGGCGCTCACTAGCCCACAGGACAGCAAAAGACTGTAGTCAAGAGACCTGGCGGATCTCGCCACCGGACAGGTCAAGTCAACTAATGGCGAATGGTTTGGGCCAATTAAGCAAGCAAGATGGGGAAAATCGAAATGGAACAGGCAACCTAGCGAGGAGAGGGCCGTGAACCCAATCATCACTCTCGAGTACATCGGGGATGCGATCGACAACATGCGGGATGCGCGCACCACCCTCACTGCATTGAGGCGGACCGACCCCCTAGTCTTTGCACTTCTGCAGGAGGAAGGGGTTCTATCAACCATTGACGCCATCACAGCCACGGTCACGAAGCTGCGCGGGAACGTCCATGCCAAGACCTTTAGTATCGCGTGAGYCGGATGCAACGACTTTGTTTGATTGGCCCGCACGGAGCGGGCAAGAGCACGATAGGCAGGATGCTTGCGGACGATGGGTACTGGCACATCAGCATTGGGGCGCTGCGGCGGCTGGCACAGAAGGGCATGTCGCCGAGCGATATTCCGGTCCGGGTGATGGTCATGCTGCGCCACGCAGATGCCGGCCGGCCACTGCCAGACAGCGTGGCAGCCGCAGTGATTGCCTTGGCGCAAACACGGCCTCGCGTTGTCCTGGATGGCCTACCGTCCAGCCCCTCGCATCTGCCATTGCTGGACGAGAATTGGCGAATCGTCTGCGTGTCAGTCCCGGAGCAGTTGCGTATCGAGCGGCTAAGAATGCGGGCTGGACAATCGGCGCGCGCCTGGCTCGCGGGAGGCACTTCCGCGCGTGACCTCCAACTGGCGAGCGTCATCGAATGCGGTGGTCCGCGGGTCGAACGAATCGACAACAGCGCTGGCATCGAGGCGTGCCGAGAAGCTGTTCGGCAGCTAATGCGCAGGCACGCCGATGGCACTCAATAGACGCACGCCGGGGACGCGCAACATGGGCATTCGAACGAAGTATCGTGTGCCGGAGCAAGGATATCCAGTCCGCAGGAGCGACATGGTTGCACGGCAATTGCCTCGCCGACGCCTGGAGCACTGAGTGTGCCGAAATCGCCTGATCGCTTCACTAGGTAGTGAGCGCGTTCCGGGTCAATCAGACACTCTGCGCGGAGGCCGTCTCCGCCCCCCGACTCACCGTAGAGATTCCAATAGGCTTCGTACGCCCCAATGAATGCTTGTTGCGCTGCGTAGCCGTGTTTGATCCCAAGGGCGTAGAGCTTTAGGAGCACACTCGCTTGCAACTGTCGAGCGGGTCGCTCCATGTACCATTCCAGCGAGTGAGGGGTCTGCCCAGAAGGGGAGGCGAAACCCTTAATCTCCTTATAGATGGCGCGGGCGTCGGCGAGCCGGATCCCCGTGGCCGATGTGATCGTGACTGCCCTCGCGCCCATCTTGCACAGCAATCTAGCCTGACGAATCTTGATGCGGCTTATCGGTGTCTCTTTCAATTTCTCCCTCCTAACCCGGCAAGAAAACGGTGTGTCACCGCAGTCGTTCCGATCTCGCCGTCGAGTAGCGCCTTCGCCAGGTCGGGGGCGGAAAATCGAAATGCCCAGAGGGGGCGGCACGTTCCTATGAGGGGCACCAGCTGGCTCTGCCTGGCGCCTGCAAAGAGATCGAGCATTTGTTTTGATACCCCAGTGATCGCTTGCAGCAGGGTGTCTCCGTCGGTCGCTGCGGCAACCAATGCCCTAATCAACGCCTTGTTGGTTTCCTGAATTTCCGCTCGAACTAACTGGGAAAGCGCATGCTGGGGGAGAGCGTTTGGTCCCCGTGTAATCGTACCCTCGCCTTTCAGCTCCTTTGCCAAGTCGGCGGTCGACAGTTCAACGTCCCACACGGGGAAGCCCAACTTGTAGATGGTGTTCAGCTGAGTTGGTGTCGCTTTGGCGAAGAGCGTGAGCGTTTCCCGAGGCGTCCCCACGAACTCCGATGCAAAGCCATCTCCGGCATAGGCGGCAGTCACCAGTGTTCTAATCAAGGCCCTGTTGGYGCTCTGAATCTCCGTGCGAACAAGCCGAGACAGCGCGTCATTTACGAAGCCAGCCGGCGTGGGGTCCACTACGCTGCCTCCTTATTGCCGTATCGCTGGAGTGTCGGGAGGACGGTCGACAAGGCTTCAGCCATCTCGGAAAGGGCTTCCCTGGAGTCCACGCTGAGTTGTGATGTCTTCAAGAGTAATGTTGTGGATAGCTTCCCAAAGAATGCCTGAAAGTCAGATCGCAGGTTTCGGACAGTCTCGTCATCGGCTCGTGCGCGCGCCAAGTCCTCGGCCATTTGCCTTAGCGTTGACTCAGTATCATTGAGTCGCTGCTTGGCATCGGAAATTTGCTGATTGATGCGTTGGAGTTCATCCGCTGCAATACGTTGATCGTCGGGGCTTCTCTCGACAACCCTCTCGATCACCTTGGCGTGCTCCGCTTCGGCTTGCAGACTACGGATCTTGGCCTCCAATCGGACGACATCCTCCGCTAGCATGTCGGCAAGGCGCTGGCGTTCCGTGGCGATGTTCGCAGTTTGCATTTCCTCGTACTGGATGGCAGTGATCTTGCTCTCGAGTTTCTCGATGGTGCCCTTCATCTCGCGTTCAATATCGGCGCGTTGCTGACCGTGCGCCTCGATCTCGGCATCCTTGGCCTGGATTTCGGCGTCTTTTCTCCGGATGTCATCCTCCGCGTTGGCCAGGTCCTGCTCCAGGCGCTCGGTGGTTTTCATCAGGTCCTTTACCAACGGCTCGTTGATGGGCTCGCCGCGCAACGCGCGCTCCCGAACCGCGCTGAGGAGTTCCTCACTCGCACCGTCGAGTAGTTGGAATGCTCTCATCGTGGTGGCATTGATCAACTCGCTCGGATCGTTCATTCCTTTTGTGGCGGCCATACAACTGGAACCCACCTTCAAGTATCTCCACAGAGAGCCACGCGCGAACCCGAGGGACTGACAGGAGTACTCCTCGAACGCATCGCCCATGATCCCCTTCAACTGATGCAACGAGATGCACATTGCCACCACATCCCTGGCCAATCGCTTCTTTGTGGCGTAGATCTCTGCGGAAAGCGAGTAGACCTGGATCCTCACCTCGTCCGAAAGATCGAGATCAACGGGTAGCTCAAACCTTTTGTTTGGGTCGTATAGCATGAAAGCTCCAACAATTTGCGCGATGACCCTCGGCCTCAGGGTCGCGCGGGTTACTACTCAAGACCGCCCGCCTTGATGGCTTCAACACAGCCAGCGCCAACCTTTAGGTATCTCCACAGAGAGCGGCGCGCAAAGCCAAGGGATTGACAGGCGTATTCGTCGAAGTCGACGCCCATGATCTCCTTCAACTGATGCAGCAGGACGCACGTAGCAACAAGGTCTCTGGATAAGCGCATCCTCGAGTTGCGAATCTCAACGGATAGTGCGTGCGCGCGGAGCCTGATGTCGTGGGGTAGCTGACTGTCCACCAGACATGAGCACTTGGTACCCAATTCGAACGGCATGGCGAGCCTCCTTTGTTAGTGCGGCTAAATTGGTGATGATCCCTTACGGATCATTTGATAAAAGAGATGGTGCCGTTGAATGCTAGCTAATTCCGAAGGGAATTTGTTGCCCCCCCCCACTCATGTAGGGATACTAATGAAAAATAGAAAAATAAGAGAGCCAGACTTTGATTTGGGAAACCCACGAATATATGAAGCTTATCCGGCCATTAAGTGCCCAAAGATTGGCCAGTGACGTTTTGAAAAGCTTTGCAAATCAACGTGTTGGCGTGATGAAAGTTTGCCCGCGCGGGCAATTCAGACCTCGATATCGTATTCGCGTGAGCTGAATGTCAGCGGCGAATTTGTTGGCATAAATTCGCCGAATATCGTGTCGTTTTCTCATCACGTGGACGTGCATTGACAAGTCGCGGTCGTTTTCGGTGCCCAATCGAAAATGAAACGCCGTAGAAGTCCTGCAGGATTGGTCTATATGGAACTATCGACGATACCGCCAGCAGCGCTGCTGGCTTCCCTGGATGCCGATCTGATCGAAACTCTGCGATCCGCGTCGGGATTCAACCGTGCTCAGTTCGACCGCCACATACAGCCGCTGGTGGATCGTCTCGCCGCATGCGTCCAGGCCCTTCCCCTGGCGCGGGATGCTTACTGCGAGCAGGGCGGCGCACTACGATTCGGTGTGGTCAGCGGGCTGATGGCATTTCGCCTCGCGGACAGCACCATCTTTGCGCCCAATCACACGGCCGAGACGCGCCGCGTGCTTGACCCGCAGTATCGCTATAGTGGCTTTGCGGCTGCGCTTGCTTCCGTGCCCGCGATCCTGGAGGCTGTTGCGATCGTGACAGTAGCCGGGCGGCGTTGGTCGCCATTGAGTGAGGTGTCGCTGACGCAGGCGCTGGTGGATGCCGGCGTGCAGGACTATGTTGTCAATTGGAATCCGACGCCGAGAGCGCCTTCCCGCATGGTCGCCGCGTTACTGGCCGGACGCTTCTTTGCGCCGGGCGGTTGGGGCGATTTCGAGGAGTCCGTGATTGGGGCACTTGCCGATGCGATTCTGCCCGTGCGGGGCGCCATCGCGGTGGAGGCACCCCTGTGCCGGGTGGTGCGGGTCGCCCAGGACAAGGCCTTCGAGATCGACGGAAAGGAGAGAGCAAGGCGCATCGACGAATTGGGCGCGCCGCGGCTTGCCTTGCGCGACCTTCTCGCGCTGCCTGAGGCGACGGTTGCGCCGGCGCCATCGCCCGGACAGGCACCACCTGCCCAGTTGGTTGCGACCGCGCCAGCACCCGGAGGCGCACCGACACCGGCTGCACAAAGCCCCAAGCAGGGCGGAGGGGACGGCATGCCGCTATTGAGCCCGTTAGTCTCCGACTTGCTAAAGGCCATCCGGGTGGACAAGGACGTGGCGCGAATTCGCGCAGACTGCTCTACCGATGAGGAAGGCTTCCGCTTCCCCAAGAAGGCGCTTGTGCGGTACGGGATGGCGCCGGCGACGGCTACCAAGCTGCTGGTGGACGAAGGATTGGTCAGAGATCAGACCGCGACCCACTTGGTTCTAATTCCGGCGGTCGGTACCTTCCTGTTTGGCGGGGAGGCGGCCTGATGCGCACGTATCGCGACATGTTCCGCCCGAACTACGATGTGGCGACGGCCGGCGTGTGGGCGGGCTCCGCGCTGTTCCTGTCGGCGTCGCAACCACCGCTATGGTGGGTGGGGGCGCCATTCGCCCTGTCGCTCGGTGCGCTGCGCGTACACCAGGCGCTCGAGTTGTATCGCTTTCGCATTTCGCTGTCGGTGCTGCGTGCCGAGACACTTCCTGCGGAGGAGGTGCTGATGCGTTCGCGCAGGGAGCGGGTGCCACGGGATCTGGAGCGCCGCGACCAGGGTGCACTCTGGCTGGGGAGCGGCTTCCTGTGGAAGCAACGTCATTCCGAGATCGCCCGCGAGATTCTCAGCCGGAACCCGGAAGAGCTTGGCACGTTGCCACGGTGGCTGCCGGACAGCGTCGTGCGCCATATCACCCCGGCGAATTCCGTCCTGCTGAAGGAAGACGCGATCGGGGTGCCGTGGATCCACGGCATGGAACCCACGGAAATCCCGGTGCGGCTGCCGCTGGATTCCCTGACGGGGCACACGCTCATCGTGGGGACTACGCGTGCAGGAAAGACCCGGCTCTATGAGCTGATCTCGACGCAGATCATCGACTTGCCAGATAGCACGCTGTTCGTGCTGGACCCGAAAGGTGACCAGGAGTGGGAACGACGCCTGCGATCGGAGTGCAAGCGGGCAGGGCGCAAGTTTCTGTACTTTCACCCGGCGCATCCGTCAAAGTGCATTCGGATCAATCCGCTGGCCAATTGGGGCAATATCAGCGAGGCCGCAACGCGCCTCACCAACCTCATTGACGCGGACGAGTCGTTCCGGTCCTTCGCCTGGAAGTCCCTGTACCGTGTCATGTCTGGCATGGTGGCGTGCGGCGTGCGGCCCAATATCAAGAAGGTAAAGCGTTACATCCAGATGGGCGTCGAGCCGCTTCTGGAGCAGCTTCTGACGCAACGGTTCTTCGCCGCCGAGGGACCCTCGTGGGACCGGGATCTCATGAGCATGGCAGGGGGAAAGCCAGCCAGCCGTCTGGAACTGATGATCCAGAAGTACACGCTCGAAACCGGGAATGCTGACGAGTGCATCGATGGCCTGGTTGCCATGGTGCGACACTCCAAAGAGCACTATTCGAAGATGATCCAGGTGCTGGAGCCAATCCTGGAAATGCTCGGCTCGGGCGAGCTAGGCGCGATGCTCTCGCCAGACCCGGAGGACATCAACGATACGCGGCCAATCTACGATACGGCCAAGATGATCAACGAGCGGGCTGTCGTCTACATCGCGCTTAATTCCCTACCGGACAAGATCATTGGCTCGGCAATCGGCAGTGTGTTCTTCGCCGATCTGGCGTCGGTCGCCGGCGCCATCTATAACACCACCGGCAAGACCAACGTCTACATCATGGCGGACGAGTCGGCGGAGCTGACCAATGACCAGGCGATTCAGATCCTGAACAAGGCGGGCGGGGCTGGCTTCAAGGCGTTTATGGCGACACAGACCGAGGCGGACTTCATCGTGCGGCTGGGCTCAAAGGAGAAAGCGCGCCAGATGCTGGGCAACCTCAACAACGTCATCTGCCTGCGCGTCAAGGACTACGAGACGGCGAAGTGGATCTCGGAAAGTTTTGGGCAGACCACCGCACGCAAGCAGAGCACGTCGTACTCCAACACGTCCGAGAGCTCCACGGCATTCACGGAGTTCCGGGGCAGCACCGGGCGGTCCATGGAGGAGACGGAGGCTCCCTTTGTCTCGCCGGACCTGTTGACCAGACTGCCGGGTCTCCATTACTTTGCATTTCTCGGTGGCAGCACGCTGTACAAAGGCCGCCTTCCCCTGATCGCACAATAGCGACCGAAGACATAGACGAAGACAGAACAACAACAATGAAAAAGTACGAATACACGCCGCTGAACCGGCTTGCCACCGATATCGGCGTTCAGCCCRCTGCCCGTAAGGTTTGGTTCGCGCATCCCCTGCTCAAGGACCTGACCGTTCGCTTTCTGCAGTACGTAGGCGATGGCAAGGTGAGCTATCGCTTCCTGGTACGGGACACCGTGCGGCTCGCGCTCACCGCGTACATCGCCGCGGAGCGGCGCGGTGGGGACGCCATGGGCTGGTACCTGTTCACCTGGATCGAGAATGGGAGCTTCATGTACCAGTTGAACTGTACGACCACGGATGGCGAACAGTGGGATCCCTCGCAGCAGAGCCTGAGTGCCTTTGCGGAAGGGAAGGATGGGCTCGTCTGGACGCCCAACGGGATGAGCCAAACGGAGGCCATCGAGCGCTTCGCCAATCAATTTCTGACCCCCGTGATGGCCGAGACGCTGCTCCGGAAGTACCGGGACCGGACCTACTAGCCAGCCGACTCATGATCCTCTTCGCCGAAAAAAGCGAGTTCAACCAGCACATCCTGTTCTGGTGGTTGCTCGCGCCCCTGGTCGCGCTGCTGATCCTGCCGGGCGTCATGGCGCCCGAGTCATTCCAGGTCGAACCAGCGGAGGTGCGCTTCCTGTCGAATTGGGGCGGCCAGCATCGGGAGGTGACAGCCAGGGCCGACGACAAGTTCGAGCGCTGGTTTGTCGCCCCGGGTTGGGTAAAGCGCAGCGTGTCCCTCACGCAACCGCAACGAATGGGCGGCCCGGGGCTTTCCGCCGGCGCGACCGGCTGGCTTCGGGACTGGGTGACTGGCTTCTGGATGCTGGTGTACCGCGTGCTCTGGCGCGTGCTTGCGCTCGGCCCGCTCTACCTCACGGCGGCCATTGGTTTTGCCTTGCCCGCATTTGTGGACGGCATTGGTTCACGGCTCAAGAAGCGCTATGACTTTGGCCAGCACAACCCCATCTTCTTCTACTCGAGCATGCATTTCGTCCTTCTCGCGATTGGGCTCGCCATGTTCGTGCCCATCACGCCGCTGACCCTGACGCCGATGGTGCTGGGCGGCTTCTTCCTGGCGACGGCCGCGGCTGTCTGGGTCATGGCTGCCAACCTGCAGACGGGCGCCTAACTCTCGAATCCGGCAAGTTTCTGTGCGCGTTTCGCCGGAAAATTCCGCTGCCGGCGCGGGATCATGGTTGCCATGATCCAAGCCAACATCATCGCCGACGCGATCGCCCGCAGCCTGAAGCCGCTCCTGCCACTACTGGCGGACGAGGCGGTCAGCGAAATCATGGTCAACCCGGGTGGGGCCGTCTTTGTCGAGCGTGCCGGCAAGGTTGTCGATACCGGCATCAGGCTGGCCGAGCACGAGATCCACATCGCCATTCAGGCCATYGCGAAACAGGTTCGCAAGGATGCGGTCGCTTCCTCGGCCGATGCCATCGTGGATGCGACGCTCGACGGCATGCGCTTTGCCGGCGCGATTGCACCGACGGCGCCCGACGGCTCGACCTTCTCCATTCGCAAGCACCTGCCCCCGGACAAGCGTCCGACGCTGGAGCAGCTGGTCGCCCGCGAGATGCTGACCAAGGCGCAGGCCGACAAGGTGATCGAGCTCTTCATTCGGCAAGGCAAGAACCTGCTGGTCGCTGGCGGCACCTCCTCGGGCAAGACCACGCTCGCCAATGCCTTCCTCGGCAAGGTGCCGCCGCACGAGCGCGTCATCACGATTGAAGACGCCCGCGAACTCAACATCACGGTCCCGAATCATGTGGCCTGGGTAGCCAATCACCAGGCCGGGCTGACAGCCCGCCTACTGGTCAAGCTGGCGATGCGCTTCCGGCCAGACCGCCTGATCCTGGGCGAGACGCGCGGCGACGACACCTATGACCTGATCCGCGCGATGAACAGTGGCCATGACGGCACGCTCACGACGGTGCACGCGAATGGCGCCGAGGAAGCCCTCGATGCCATCGAAATTCTATTTCAGCAGTCTTTGCCGCCGGGGGCGCAGTTCGACGCCAGGACGACGCGGCGCTACCTCGCAAAGACGATCCATCTGGTGGTGTACGCAAAGAAGCATGCCCGGATGCTAACCAACCACGAAGTCGGCATCGAGCGCCGCGTGGAACAAATCTGTCTTGTCAAAGGAGTGGATGAACATGGTCAATACGTACTTGAAGAAGTTTAGGCTCAAGCCGCACCAGATCGTCGTGCTGACGGTCCTGGCGGTCTTCTCCGCCTCCGCGGCTGCACAGTCCGCCTCCGGCGGCATGCAGGCCTTCTGCTTCCTGATCAACTATTTCAAGCAGATCGTAGGCGCGATCGCGGTGCTGGCGATTTTCCTGTGGGTGATCGGCTACTTCAACAAGCAGGCACACCTCTCGGAATTGGGCCAGTACATCTTCCTGGGCTGCGTGATCGCCGTCGCCGCCTACACGCTCGTAGCCGCCACCGGGCTGATCCCGCCGGCCTGCTCGATCTGATGCGCGAGTCCGTCACCTACCTCGCCTTGCAGAAGCCCATGCTCTCGGGCGGCATCGGCCTGAAGGCCATGGCCATGATCTGGCCGGGCGTGGGGCTGGCGTGCTTTCTCGCGACCACGCCGCTGCCGTTGGCAGCGGGGATCGTGATGCACGCCGTGCTGCGCTGGGCGTACCGGAAGGATCCGCAGGTGATCGACATCTATCTCAAGTATGCCGAGACGGCAGACCATTACCAGCCGCACGTACGGGACCGCTTCAAGGGGGCGCAGCGGCCGGTGGGCTATGGGCGAGGGGTGCGATGCTAGAGATTATGTACAAGAAGGACGAGGTCGAGCACCCTCAGCAGGAGATCCTGCCGTGGCTCGACTTTGTGACGCCGGAATTGCTGCTGTGCAAGGACGGCTCCCTGCTGGCGGCCTACGCCTATCAAGGGCCGGACCCGGACAACCTCGATGACGACCTCGTCGACCAGGCCGTCACGCAACTCCAGCGCGCTTTCGGCCAGTTCGACTCTAGATTGACTGGCTGGTGGATCGTCGACAAGCGCAAGGACTATACGTATCCGGAAGGCGACTTCGACAACACCACGGCAGCCCAGCTCGATCGGCTGATCGGCAACACCTTCCGGTCGGGCATTTCCTACCGCTTCCGGCATTGGTTCTTCCTGCTCTACACCGGCCACCAGGGCGTGGAGGGCTATCTGGATAGCGTCACGCGGCTGATGAACGAGGAGGGCAGGAGCCTTCCCGTCGCRCTGTTGCGTGGCGCGCTCGGGTCCGTCTCGGCCAGCACCGAAGTGCTGCGGGACCGGGACCGGCTGCAGCAGGCGGTAGGGGAGTTCGAGGGCTTGCTGGGCATGTTCGACACGACCATTCCCACGATGCGATTCGAGCGGCTGGAGCGCCGCGAGTTCTCCAACGCCCTGTTTCATCTCGCCAACCCGGCGACACGCCTGGCACCGCCCGCGAAGCCACAGGGTGTGCTGCTCGACGGCTGGATCGCAAACGGCTACATCACGACCGGCAAGCAGGTCATGGCCTTCCAGAGCGAAGGGGACGTGCGGTACTGCGGCGTCATCGGGGTGAAGGAATGGCCTTCCCCCACGTCGCCGTTGCTGCTCGAAGCGCTGATTGGGTCGGATGTCGAAATGACGATCTGCCACATCATCCGCTTTCTCGGCAAGGAACAGGCGAAGACCGAGCTGAAGGGGGCGGTGAACTACTACCGGATGACGCTGTTCTCGCCGTTCAACTATGTGGCAYAGAAGATGGCGGACGCGACGCCCGAGCCGGATAGTGGCAAGCAGGACCTGCACGACGAATGCAAGGAGGCCATGCGCCGTCTGTCGTCCGAGGGGCTGGGTTTCGCGTACCACAATCTCTCCATCGCAGTCTATGCCGATTCGGAACATGACTTGACAATCGCTTGCCAGCTGGTCCACGGCCGTCTGGCGGATGTCGAGTTCGAATCCGTACGCGAGCGGCAGAACCTGGGACCGTCCTGGGAAGCGATGCTCCCGGGGCAGTGGGCGAGGCAATCCCGCTACCATCTGGTCAGCCTGGAGAACGTGGCCGACGCGTCGCCCATCTTCACGATGGATGAGGGCTATCGCGAGCACCCCTATTTCTCCGAAGTCCTGCGCAGGCCCGTCTCGGCGCTTGCGCAGTTCATCGACGGCTATGGCGGGCGATACCACTTTATCCCGCACGTCGGGCAGGTGGGCCATGCCGTATTGATCGCGCCCACCGGCGGCGGCAAAACCACCTTTGTGTCTCTCTGCCTCAGCCAGTTCCGGCGGTATTACGATCCGGAGATTGGGCAGTCCAACGTCTACATCTTCGACCGGGACAACTCCTGCCGCATCACCACCGAATTGCACGGTGGGCAGCACATCGACATGAAGCACGGCCAGATGCGGTTGAACCCGCTGGCGGTGTTGCGGGACGGCTCGCCCGATGGGCAGCTGTGGGCCCGGGAATGGGTCATCCAGCGGATCATGGAGGGCGGCTATCGTTGCACCGCCGAGGATCGCGATGCCATCGACAGCGCCATCCAGAAGCTGGCCATGTCGACACAGGACATTCGCCTGTCCACCCTCGCCATTCAGCTTCCGCGGCATCTGGGCACCGAGCTGGGCGAATGGCTGGAGGGGCGGCCGTATGGCATGTTCGACTCTTCCACCGACGACTACTCGCTGTCGAGCTGGACCTGCACCGAGATGAAGGATCTGCTGGCGGTGGATCGGCTGGCGCGCGCGTTCATCGATTATGCCTTCCGGAAGATCCATGAGTCGCTCGATGGCCGACCGACCTTCATCTATCTGGAAGAGGCGTCGTTCCTGGTCAATCACCCCGCGTTCGCCCCCCGCCTGGATGACTGGCTCAAGACCTTCCGCAAGAAGAATGCCTTCCTGTGGCTGACGATCCAGTCGCCGACCTCGATTACCTCCTCGGAGATCTCGGCCACGATGACGGACAACATCCTGACGAAGATCCTGCTCGCCAACAAGAGTGCGGAGGCGCATCGCGAGGCCTATATCAAGTACTTTGGCCTGACGAACGAGAACGTCGATATCGTCAAGACACTGATGCCGCAGCGCGAGTACCTGATTCTGAGCAACGGCTTTGCGCGTGTCATCCGTACCGCCCTGGATTCGAAATCGCTCGCATTCCTGCGATCCGAGGGGCACCTGCAACGCCGCTTTGATGAGCACAAGCGAAGCGGCAAGCCCAACTGGAAAGCCAACTACCTCGTGGAGACCGCCGCATCATGAATCTACTCCGTCCCGTTTACCTGACCCTGATCGCGTCCCTGATTGCCGGCACTGAAGCCCATGCCGGCGGCGGCGGGATCGTCTTCGATCCGACCAACTGGATCCAAACCTCCGTGACGGCGGCGTCCACTGTGAAGCAGGAGGCAATCGCGGTAGCCAACGCGGCGCGAACGGTGCAGATGGTGATCAACTCCGGCAAGATGATCCAGCTTCGCGAACTGGGGATCAGCGACCTGGCGCAGGCAGAACAGATGGTCGCGCAGATCGGACGCCTGAATGGTGCCGACGATGCCCTGCTGCAGGCCCTGGGCAAGAAGACCGATTTCATCGGCGATGTGACGGCCCTGTATGGGGCGTCGCAAACCAACAATTTCGGGAGTTTTGTGAATGGGATCACGCAGCGAGCGGCGTTGGGCAATGCGAACGCCGCGAACCTGATCAACAAGCATGAGGCGCTCAACCAGGGTATCCAGATTGCGCAGCAGAAGCGCCTAAAGATCGCCAACGAGATCGGCAACGTGCCCGGGGCCACCCAGGCGATCCAGGTGGCGACCGCCGCGCTGGACACGCTCATCGAGCAGAACCAGCTGCAGTCAGCCGCTGTCTCGGCGCAACTGGCGAGTGCTGCCAAGAAGGAGGCGGCGGATACAGCGCAATCGCAGACTGCCGACCGTAACGCAATCGACTACGCCACAGGTATCAGCCAACGGCTTCAGCAGCTTGGCATCAAATAGGGCACGGCTCTCACCAATGACTCCGCTCAGCGTCATCCTCCTGCGGCTGTTCGCCGCGCTCACCCTACTGTTGGCCGGTACGCTTCCTGCGTTCGGCCAGGCCAGCGCAGATATCGGCAGCGAGACCGGCCCTTACATTGGCTATCCGATAAAAGCAGGCAAGGCGAAGCCCGATGCATCCTCCGGAGTATGTGACTCCGCCCCAGACTACTTCGCCGGGATGGAAAAGATCGGCGAAAAGTTGCAGGTCCTTGAGGGCTTTGAGAGCAGTTTGTTGACGAAGGCGAAAGGCACCGCAGCCAAACTCATGGTGCCCGCCAAAGTAGTTGGCGGGACGCTTGCACTGATTTCCCTGCTATGGGGCCTGATCGTCGCGCTGGGTACCGAGAAAGGCACCCCCATTACAGTCGTGATCGATGTCGTGTTGCCCGCATCGGTCGTCGCGCTCTTCCTTGGCTACTACGATCAGTTTGTCGACGCCCTGGTGGGTGTCAGTAAGCTAATCTCGTCCGCAGCTTCGTCCCCCTGGGTGGCGGTGTTGAAGCTTGTGGGATCGATGCTGAATACACTCATGGGTGGCCTCACAAATGTGGTAGCGGCCTTCTATTGCGCCAAGTTTGGCTTCGCCACGCTTGGGGTAGTTTTTGGGAGTGTTGTGGCCATTGCTCTGTTGTTGATGGCGACCTACGTCATGATCAGGGCGATTGTAGACATCGTTGCGGTGATCTTCCTGGGGCCGTTCCTTGCTGCGGTGGGTGCGGCAGTCGGCCCCATCTTCATCGCCTTCGGTGCTTCCAGTTGGACGCGGCCTTGGATCAGCAGCTGGGTGGGTTTCCTGATTCAGGCGCTCCTTCTGAACTTCTTTGCCGCCCTTGTGCTTGAGTTGTTGGCGGCGCCATTTGACGGACTTAGCACGACGATGCACTTCGCGGCGGTCGCAGGGAACGGGGGCCTCACAGTGGCGCTGGACGCGCTCGCGATATTGGGTATGTCGCTGATCGCGTCACGGATCTTCGGGCAAATCCCGCAGATTGTCTCGACGCTGTTCCCAGGCAATCTCGGTGTGGTGACTGGGGATGGTCGCAAGAGCACGGCTAAGGCTGCCGGCGAGGCAGGAGGCGTCCTGAAGGATGTGGCGATGAAGATCCCAGGCGTAAAGACCGCAGCCGCGGGCGCTACGATGCTCACGAACAAGTTGCTCGGGCGCAGTGGCGGAGGATCGGGGTCCAGAGGACCCTCGGCAAAGGGAGGGCAAGGACAGGCCCGGCCATTCAAGACCGTGAACAGCACCAGTGGCCAGCGCGCTGCGAGCAGGATGGCTGCCCGAAGGGGCAAGTCCTAGCGCGCATACGCTGCGTGTCCAGGCACACCACGGCCCGCTTCGGCGGGCCTCTTCTTTGGTCGCGCGCCACATGCCCTATCGAATTCCGAATCAGAGCGAATTCGCATCAGCATTCGAAGCGGAAAAAGTTCCCACTGGTCCAAGAATGGGCCTCATGAACCTATTCCGCAAATCCGTGAACGCGGGGTCCGCGAGCAAGGCCCCGCCTGATTTCACACCCGGTCCCCCCGAAGAGGCCGCGCGCCGTGTCCACTATGAGATGGGCGCCGGCTCGCGCATTGAGCGCAACCGTTGGTTCCTGGTCGCGTGCATCGAGGCGGTGGCGCTAGTCGCAAACGGCGCAGCATCGATTCGCCTGTTTCCGCTCAAGACGGTGGAGCCCGTCGTGATCCACCAGTCTGACTCCGGGCGCCGGGTGATCGACACCAACCAATCGGGCGCCTGGGTGCCGGACCAGCCCGCGCTGTCATACGCGCTGAACCTATGGGTCGAACAGGTGTTTGCCATCAACGGGGCGACGGTCGAGGCGAACCTGGCGCGCGCCGCCTCGAAGACGATCGGCACGGCGAGCGACCAGCTGCGTGACCTGCGTCGCAAGGAGAACCCGCTCGTGCTGCTGCGGGACAACCCGCGGCTGGTGCGCGAGTACGAGAACCTCTCGATCAACTTCCTGGGCAGCGACGCTGCCTTGATCCGGTTTCGCACCACCACGCGCCGGGCGCCCGGCGCCGCGCCCGAATCGCGCAGCTATGCCATGACGATCAACTTCAACGTGGTCAAGCCGACTACGCGCGAAGAGATCCTCAAAGATCCCGCCGGCGTCTACATCACCGGCTTCAACCTCAATGATGAAGCGACGAAATGAAGCGACGACTCCTGACCATTTTTCTCGGCGCCGCCATCTGTGTCCCGGCGGCGCACGCCAAGCCCCAGCCTGCTGCGTCGGCCGACGAGAAGGTGTCGGCCGCCGCGCTGCCGATCGAGGTGCCGGACGAAAGTCGCATCGTCATGTTTACCTACAGTCCCGACGCAATCTTCCGGGTGCTGACGACGCCCGGAATGATCAYGCACCTGGAACTGGAGGCAGGCGAGGGCGTGGTCGAGATGCCGGCCATCGGGGATTCGATTCAGTGGCGCGTGAGTGGCGGGCCCCGCAATCTGTACATCAAGCCGCTGCGACCGAATCTGGTGACGACGCTCACGGTGGTGACCGACAAGCGCACCTACCAGCTCGAGTTGCGCTCGGGCGAACCGGGCGCGAAGCGCTTCCAGAAGGTGACCTTCCACTACCCGGAGGTGGAGGCTGCTCTGACGCTCAAGGAGCGGGACAAGGTTGAGACCGTGGCAAATGATAAGGCGCGGCTCAAATCGCAGGAGCTGGGTGGCGTGCCAGATCCGACGGCCTATGAGTTCGGCTATGAGATGGAGGGCGACGCCCCTTTCAAGCCAACCACGGTGTTCAACGACGGCCGGCAAACCTTCCTCCGGCTGCCCAGCGTTCAGGACCAGCCTGGCGTCTTCCTCTATGAAGACGACAAGCCGTCGCTGGTGAATTACGTGGTGAAGGGCGACTACGTGGTGGTCGATCGCGTCGCCAACAAGCTGCTGCTGAAGCTCGGCAAGCGTGAAGTGCGGGTGATCCGCAAGACCGCGCGGTGGAGCTGGGGCAACTGATGGCGCCGGATCTCAAAGACCCTTTCGCCGAGGATGCGCGTAAGGCGGCGCCGCGGCCCGTCGCGAGTAGCGAGCCTTCGCCGTCGCTGACCAAGGGCAAGGCACGCCGCAATCTGCATATCCTCGGACTGATTCTCCTCGCAGCGGCTGTGGTGACGTGGATGTTCTGGCCACAGTCCCCGAGCAGCGTGGCGGCGCCAGCGCCCGTGTCGAAAGCCGATTTGCCGGAACCGGAACTGGCCGGCAAGCGCCTGTTGCGCGATCTGCAAGAAGACGCGAGCGCAAGCACGCCGGCAGCGGAGGGGAGGAGCACGCCCGCGCCGATGCCGACGCCGATGGGGAACGGAAGCGCGGCCTCGCGCGCGCTCGCTACGCCGGACCCAGCCGTCGGCGCTGGTGGCCCCAGCCGCGAGGAAGAGATCTGGGCCGCGCCCATCGCGACCGGGGCCACGGTGACCCTGAAGAAGACCAGTGCCACGGACTCATCTGCCGGGGGGCAATTGGTGCAGACAGCGGCGGCACCGGGGCCGGCCAGCGCGGAGGCCCTCGCCGAGCGCCAACTCGGGCTGCTGTCGCAACTTGGCCAACAGCAGCCGGCAGCGAGCGTTCGGTCTGGCGATAGCGCGTTCCTGAAGCAAGCCGCGAACGACGCGCCGAACCTGACCAATCGGCAGCAGCCGGCCTATGGGCAGGCCGCGGTCTATGAGGGGACCGTGGTTCGGAGCGTGCTGATCACGGGCGTGAATAGCGACATGCCCGGCAAGGTCACCGCTCGCGTGACGTCGACCGTCTACGACTCGGTCACGCAGCGCGTTCCGCTGATTCCTGCTGGCTCGACGCTGGTGGGTGTCTATCGGAACGAAGTCCAGGTCGGGCAGACCCGCGTGCTTCTGGCGATGCAACGGCTGATCCTGCCCAACGGCACGTGGATCCCACTGTCCGGCGCGTCCGCCACTGACATGCAAGGGATGTCCGGCCTGGATGCTGACGTCAACAACCACTTCCTCAAGATCTTCGGCAGCTCGCTGGTGGTTGGTGCGGCTTCGTTGCTGGCGTCCAAGTCCTCGCAGAACGTCACGGTGAATGTCGGCGCCGGCGGCACGCAACTGGGTGGCTCCGTCTTCGCGCAGTCGCTGTCCGAGACGGTGCGAACCATGCTCCAGCGCAACCTGAATATCCAGCCAACGCTCACCGGCGATGCCGGTTCCGAGTTCCTGTTTGTGGTGTCACGGGACACCCTCATGTCGCCATGGAGCGCAGAAAAGTGATCAAGACAGCCATTGCCTCCCTCTTCCTGGCCGGCGCGGCGACCTGCGCGCTGGCGCAAGGCGCCGAGTCGCCCGTGCGCATCGTCTTCAACGACGGGGTCAACACGTACATCCAGGCCCATCCGGGTGTTGCCCTGACCGTCCCTGACGCGGTGCGTCGGCAGGATGCGTTGCTGGTGCGCGGCATGCCGGTGGAGATCATCGCGTATGCAAACGGCCGCCGCTACGAGATCCGTCGCACGGGCAACTCGAGCCAGGCCTATGTCGTGGATCTGGTTACGCCGCGCGAGATTGCCGCGACACAAGCCCCGCTCCCAGCCGCGGTCCCAGCCGCGGTTCCCGTCGCGGCGCCCACGCCCGCTCCCACAGCCGCCCCAGCGCCAGTGCAGGCAAAGGCGGATCGCACCGCTCCTACCGCAGCGCCAGTGACAACCGCAGCGGCTGCGGATGACGCGCGGCTCGCCGTCCCCGGCTCCTCCGACGACGAGATCCGGGCGGTGATCGCGGAGGCGAAGGCCAAGGGTTGGACATCGATCAGTGCGGCAGGCGACCCCGAGTTCATCATGCGCGTGCATTCCCTTTGGAACGAGGTGTCGCCGGCGTCGCCGGTGGCATCGAAGTGAAGCAGCGTGGATGGGTGGCGTGCCACCCGGCCCGCGTCGAGCAGGTATCAATTTCTTCAACGGAGAGGTCGAGATGGCCATCAAACAAACGTGCGCGACCCTGCTGCTGGGCCTGATGGTCTCGAGTTCAGCCGGCGCAGCCAACTTCATCGTCCGCGAAAGCGGGCGCGTCCCCCAGGGCACAGCACAACCGGACCTGATCGCAGAGCGGATCGCTCAGCGCGAGGCATCCGTACCCGTTTCTGCGTCGGTGCCAGCACCGGCCCAATCGGGGTGGCAAGTGACTCCCGCTGATCAGAACGTGCGCATGCTGTTGACCCGCTGGGCCAGCGCGGCTGGCTGGTCGCTGGTCTGGAGCGCCGAGCGGGACATACCGCTGGTCGGCAGCGATCAGTTCCCGGGCGACTTCAAGTCCGCCGTCCGGGAGGTCCTGCGTGCCACAGACATGAGCGATGCCGCAGTGCAGCCGTGCTTCCACACCAACGCCGTGGTGCGCGTCATCCCGGCCACAGCCCTGTGTGATCGCGCCGAGTAAGCCGCGCCGCAAGGGACAGCCTGCCCACCAAGGATTGAAACCAATGAATATCACCTTCAAACTCGCCGCGTGCGCGGCTGCCGCCACCGCCCTGGCCGGCTGCGTTTCCCCGGAATTGACTCAGCGCGCGATGGGCGAGTATCAGAACGCCGCCAACAAGGCCGATACCAAGCGGGCCGAGATCAACCGCGCGATCGATGCCAATCGTGCTTACGTCGAGCAGGCACAAGAGGTCAACCGTCCTTACCTGGTCGGCAAATCGGTGCCGCTGGCCCGGGACGTCCGTCTGCCGCGCGCGTTGCAACGCGGCTTCAAGACGGCCGTGTTGTTCCCCACCGGCAGGGTGTCTCTCGCCGAGGCGGCGCAGCGCATCGGCCTGGTCACGGGTATCACCGTCAGCATCACGCCGGACGTCTACCTGGCGGCGCTGTCGCTCATGCCCAAGAGCGGCACGATGGATACGGGCGCGGCCAAGGTCGGTACGCTGGGCGCCCAGCCGATCCCGCCGGTGCCGTTGCCGTCGCCCACGGGCCTACCGCCGACGGCAGGCAGTGGCTTGCCGCCGGCACCGCTGCCGCTGCCCACACCGGGTGGCGGCGCAGGGATCGTTCAGCCCGACTCGCCTACCGACCTGGACTTCCCGCGGATGGAAGCGCCGTTGGCGCAGATCCTCGACAACATCGCGAGCCGGCTGCAGATCCAATGGAAGTACGACGATCAGGCCAATGCGATCAAGTTCTACCGCCTGGTCACCAAGAGCTGGAACCTGCCCGTTTCCCCGGCCACGAACTCCTATTCGACGGCGTTGTCGGGGCCGACCTACCAGAGCAACAACAGCAATGCGCTGACGACACAGCAGGCCGCCAACGCGGTGCGCAGCGAGGCGAGCGGCCTGAACGAGCTGACGTCCATCAAGGAAGCGGCCGACAGCGTGCTGACCCGGGTGGGCACGATCAATGCCAACCAGGCCACCGGCACCATCACGATCACCGATACGCAGGATGCGGTGGAGCGTGCTGACGCGATCATCAAGGAACAGATCAAGATTCTGTCCCGTATGGTCCTGTTGCGCGTCCAGACGGTGCAGATCACCACCACCGACACCGGGGAGAGCGGGGTGGACTGGAATGCCTTGCTGACCAAGGCCCTGGCGCACATCCCTGCCTTCAGCCTGTCGGCGGTCTCGCCGGCTTCGCTGGTGAGCAGCAATGCCGGCACGCTGGGGCTGAACATCATGTCGGGCGCGGGCAGCGGCACGCAGGCGATCATCCGCGCGCTGGCCGAGATCGGCCGGGTCCAGACCTCCACCGAGCTGCCGCTGTCGACGCGCAACCGCCACGCGATCAGCTACAACGTGCGCAACACGTTCTCCTACGTGAGCAACACCACGCCGGGGGTGGCCTCCATCTCTGGCGGAGGCTCCACCCCCGGTATCCAGACCGCGCAGGACTCCACCGGCCTGAAACTGGTGCTGTTCCCCAACGCCACCAACAAGGACAGCGTGATGCTGACCTTGTCGCTGGACCAGTCCGTGCTGCAGAGCCTGCAGACGTTCGTGTCTGGCAGCGGCAGCAGCGCCCAATCCGTGCAGTTGCCCAATGTGAACGGGGAGGGTTCGACGCAGGAGGTGCCGATCAAGAATGGGCAGACCCTCATCCTGACGGGCTTCGACCGCGTCAACTCGCAGTACGACCGCCGCACAATGGGCGACGGCGCGCCATTGGCCCTTGGCGGCTCGCTTACGCAGAGCCGCACCCGGACCACCACCATCGTGCTGGTGTCGGCGGTGATCCGCGACGCCGATATCTGAGCGCGGGGGCATCGTGATACTCACCATTGATGGGAAGTCGGTGGCCTTTGGCCTGCAGTGGCAAGTGCTGCTGCGGCAAGGCAGTGAAGAGGCGGTCGCGCGCAAGGCCGGCGCCACGATGCTGTGGGCGGACCGTGCCGGGCAATACGTTGGCCTGCTGCCCGCGAAGACCAAGCGCCCCGCGAAGCGGGCGACGGTCTACGCCGGCGCGCAGCTGATCCTGCGCGCGACGGGGGTGCAGAATCTGATGTACGTGTCGGAGATTCCCGGTCAGGACGGCTATGTTGCCGTGGGGATTCATCACCGGCGGCCACGCCAGGGCTTCGATCACGCCTTTCTGCGTGCCGCGGAGGTCAAGGCGCTGATCGATGAGTTCACCAAGATCTGTGGCAGCGAGCCATTCAGCCTGATCGGCGATGCACGCTTGGATGGCATCGAGACGCTGAGCCTGCTGGAACTGGCGCTGCTCGCGGATCCCAGCGCTGCCATGCGCCGGCCGAAACTGCGCGTCACGCCAATCCAGGGTGTCGCCTTGCTCGTCCTGCTCGGTGGCATCGGCGTCGGCTGGCAAACCTACAGCAAGTGGCGGGCAACGCAGCTCGCGGAAGAGGCGGTGCGGAAGACGCAGACCCCGGCGGAACAATATGCCCAAGCGCTCAGCGTGGTCAGCGCCTCGCCGCTGTTCCTCGCCACGGGTATCAATGACTACCTGGATTGGGTGAGGGGACTGCCGGTGTCGGTCGGCGGCTGGGGCGTGAAGTCGGTCGATTGCGAACCCAAGGACACCCCGCGCTTGGGCTGTGTGGTCCGGCTCGAACGCAACTTCTCCCAGGCGTCGAATGAGAGCTTCCTGGCAGCGGCCCCAGCCGAGTGGGCGAAGTCCGCAGCATTCGACCCAGACCAGCGCACGGTGCGGGTTTCGATCACGGCGCCCCTGGCTAGCACCAAGACGGTTGGGGACGTGCTCAAGCTCGCCCGATCGCGGGCCGAACTGACACAGGACTTTATCCCGACACTGCAAAAGATGGCCGTGCTGGGCACGGAACCGAAGATGGGCAACATCAAGCCCTTCCGGCTTCCTGATGGCGTTCCCGAAGATGCAGTGCCAGGTCTGTACCGGGAGGCGACGTGGACCGTGCAGTTGCCACTTCGCACTGCCGCGGTGCTGAAGACCTTCCCCGAGTATGCCTACCTCACCGCGCTGTCCCTCAACCTGGAGCGCAATGGCAAGGCTGGCACTGCCGAATCGTTCGCGACCGTCAAAGTGGCGGGCGCGGTTCTCACCAAGTAAGAAAAGGACCTGACCGTGAAGACGACCCAAATTATCACCGCGCTTGCCGCGGCCATGCTCTGCCAGGCGGCGACTGCCCAAACCGACGTCCCGACGGTGGGGGAAATTGAACGTCTGGAGAACAAGCTCACGATCAAGCGGCTCAACGACGAATTGCTCAAGCCAGGCGCGGGCGTGGCCGGCATCGCCACCCCGGGTGTGGCGGTGGCAGCGCCGGCAGGCGGCCCAGGTGTTCTCGCAGCGCCTGCGGTGGAAGCGAAGCCGTATGTGGCGGCTATCTACGGCGTGAGCAACGCGGACGGCACTATGGATTATCACGGACGCCTCAACTGGAACGGCCGCATCTATCCGATCCGCACCGGCGCGCGTGTTGCCGGTTACCAGGTACGGCGCCTGACGGCAGAAGGTGCGGTCCTCGCCCCAGTCGGGCAGCGCGGCAAGGGCGGACACACCGTCTGGGCTCCCACGATGTGATTCCAAAGGACCGACCGTGCTCAATCGATTGTTTGGGAGGAAGACGCCACAGGCGCCGCTCTCCGTTAGCCTGGCGCCGGCGACGCCGGCCGCTAGTCATGGCCGCCGCGCCAGCGCGGCGGCCGGCGGCTACCAGACGGCCCCGAAGCCGGTCGAACACATTGACGACCTGCCGCCGTTCACCAAGAAGCTGTACGAGGAGATCAACCTTCAGGCCTCATTCCGGCATTACATCTGCCCCGTTGAGACGGAGGCCAACCGCTTCGCGCTGATCCTGACCGAGAACATGATCAACTCGGACATCGCCAACGAGCTGATCAAGGCCCTTTCCTTCAAACGCGAGGCCGCAGAGCCGATCTACTACATCGCGTCGACCGTGGTGATGGTGGAGCTATGCCGCGATGGGGTGATGGAGAACAAGCCGAAGACGAAAGCGCTGGCCAGCGGACTGAATTCGCGCAACAGAAACTCCGCACTCTGGTCACAGTTTGAGAACATCGTCGGGTTCGCGGTCGAAACCAACGCCTCCGACTTGCACTTCGAGATTGAACGGCTGCAGGAGCGGTCCAAGGTGGGCTTCCGGGTCGACGGCAAGCTGATCCGCCCGCGGGAATTCGAGATCAAGACTGGCGACCTGCTGGATACGTCGGCGTATCTCTACAACATCCATAGCCGTTCTGGTTCGGAGAACGCCTTCAACGAGAACAAGCCGCAGGCCTGCCAGATCCGGGCGGATGTTGCCGACCACCGCCTGCTGTTTCGTTGGGCCTCCAACCAGTCCGCGAAGGGCACCAAGATCGTCATGCGGATGCTGACCCAGGACGAGGCCCAGTCGATTCGCACGCTCGAGGAGCTCGGCTACCTGCCMGACCAGATCGCGGCCTGGAAGCGTACCATCGGCCGCCTCGGCGGCGGTACGATCACCGCCGGTGTGGTCGGGTCGGGTAAGTCGACCACCGCCCAGACCATCATGACGATGTTGCCGTCGACCATGGCGAAGTACACCGTGGAGGATCCGGTCGAGTACATCATCCCGGACACCACCCAGTTCTCCGTGTCCCGGTCGATGAACGATACTGGCAACGACCCGTTTCTGGCGGTGAAGCGCCAGCTCAAGCGGATGGACCCGGATGCGGTCCTGATCGGTGAAATCCGGGACCATGAAAGCGCGGGACTCTTCCGAGATATCGCTGAATCCGGTCACCGCGCCTTCTCGACGGTGCACGCACCGAGCGCCATCGACACCATCACCATGCGCCTCACGTCCGATGAATTGGGCATCCCGCGCGACGTGATCGCGACACCTGGCTTCATGAACCTGCTGGTGTACCAGGCGCTGTTGCCGATCAACTGTCCCAAGTGCAAGGTTGACCATGTGCAGGCCAAGTGGATCAGCGAGGCGTATCTTGCCCGCATCGAGCGCGTGTTTGGTATCGACCGGAAGGTCCTGCGGTTCGCCAATCCAGAGGGCTGCCCGCATTGCCGCCGGGCCGGGCTGCCGGAATTGCATGGTGTCAAGGGCAGAACGGTCGTCGCCGAGATGATCGAGCTGGATCAGACCATGCTCAAGATGTTCCGGGAGCGGCAGAACCTGGAGCTGAAGGCCTACGTGCGCTCGCTCAACCGGTCCCGATTCTATGAGGAGGCCAGCACGGGCAAGACGGTGCTGGAAGTCTCGATGTTCAAGGTCTCCCGCGGCGAGATCGATCCGCGCGAGGTCGAATATAAGTTCGGCACCTTCGAGCAGTACGAAATGCAGCTCGCCTCCGAGACGGGCCTGCGCCGCGTGGCCTAGGCAGTTCCATCACGCACTAGAGACATCCAATGCCATTTTTTCGTAAGTCGTCATCGGACCCGGTTGCCAAGGTGCACTCGGTGGGCTTTACCACCAAGCACGAGTTCAGCAGCGAGCGCGGTGAATTCTACGTCGACCTCGCGCAGAGCATGCGCGCCATGCGTGGGGTGCCGATCACACAGTTCCTGGAGAACTATGCGAAGCGGTACCAGAAGCGTGCGATCGGCAAGATGGCCCAGTATTGGCTGATCCGTTTCGCGGAGACGGGCACCTTTACCGAATCGATTCGTGGCACTGTGCCCGACGAGGACCTGACGCTGCTGGCCGTGTCGGAGAATGCCGGCGACCTGGCTTCCGGCCTGCAGTCGTTGGGGGAAAACATCGTCGCGATGGCCAAGACCAAGCAGGAAATGATCATGACCATGGCCTCTGGCCTCGTCCTGATCGTGCTGCTGCACGTCTTCCTCGCCATTCAGGCATTCATGGTCATGCCGCAGCTCGAGAAGGCCATGACGGCGAATGCCGACCCGGCATCCATCGGCCTGCTGCCCAGCTTCCTGTTCGGCGCGGCGACGCTGATCCGCACCTGGTGGCCACTGGAGATCGCTGTCGTGTCCGCCGTCCTTGTCTGGATCTTCTGGTCGTTGCCGCGGTACACCGGGCCCGGCCGCGCGTGGCTGGACAATCATTTCTTGCCCTATGAGATGTACCGGGACTTCCAGGGCGCGGCCTTCTTTGTGGCGCTGGGCTCGGTCACCAAGCTGATCGGCTCGCAGATCATCCAGATCGCGGACGCGCTGCAGCGCATCCGGCAAAACTCGGTGAGTTGGCTGGCATGGCACATAGACCAGATCATGCGGAATATGGAGGAAGAGCCGACTTCCAAGGGCGCGCTGTTCAACACGGGCATTGTCAATGAGCGCAACTATTACCGCGTGGTGGATATCGCGGAATACGCGGAGCTGTCGACGATGCTCAACGAGGTCGGCGCGCTCATCATGACGACGGCCCCAGTCGAGATGCAGAAGAAGGCCGGCAAGTCCCGGTTCGCACTGATGCTCACGTGCGTGGTGCTGATGTTCGGACTCTATGGCTCGACGCTGTTCATGATCAACGACTTCAAGAACCAAGCGCAGATCAAGAGCCTGAAGCGCTAGGCAGACGCTTGGCTGGGAATCACGTCGGGGTGCCGCAAGGCACCCCGATTTGCTTTTGCGCGGGCACGCCGAATCAGGACGACTTTGCTAGCGCATTCGAGCCGAGATTGCGGGCACCGACAGGGAAACTGTGTCTCGAAGGCGGCGCATCGCGGCCTTACACCCAGGACCATTTCCGCTCAAGGAGCTACCTCGTATGCAAGCCTCAACGCTATCCCGCCGTCGCGCCGTTCATCGCGCAGAACTGCAGCGCCTTCGCGCCGCCGGTGCTTCCAAACTGACCCTGATGCGCGCGCAGGCCGGTTACAGCATGGTCGAAGTCGGCCTGGTACTGGTCATTGTCGCGCTCGCCCTGGTCGGTGTGATCCTGTATTTCTCCAGCAACAGCTCCGCCAGCCAAGCGACATCGCTGTCCGGCGACCTCACCAGTCTCATCGGCAAGGTCAAGCAAGGGTATCAGGGCAACTACGCCAACGTCACCAATGCGGCGCTCACATCAGGCGGCTTTTTCCGTGGCCTGGGTAGCATCAACGCGAGTGGTGCTACCCCAACGCTTGCGCTGGGTGGCGGCACGCTTACGGTGACCACGGGCACCGTCAATACGGCCGGCGACTCGGTGCAATATGCGCTGACGCAGATCCCCGATAGCGCCTGCCTGCCGCTGGTGTCCGCGCTGGCCAGCAGCGTCGCGTTCCTGTCGATCGCACCGAATGGCGGTACCGCTTCGGTCGTGAAGGCGGTCGGTGGCGTCGTCGACCCGTCGAAGATTGCCTGCTCGAACGACAAGAACACGCTGGTCATCAAGGCGCTGTAACCACCTGAGTCCGGCGCGCAATACTAGCGTCGGGCCGTCTGCAGTCTCCGGTGGCGCGGCCGTGAGCCGCGCCACAGTTCCACCAACGCGACATCCATCTTGCGATCATCCATGCCAAAGCTCCGAATCCATAGGGCCGCTCGCCGGCAGCGCCGCGATGGCGGCTTCCTGATGATCGAGATGGGGCTGTACCTCATTATCGCGGCCATGATCATTGCGACGGTGAAGCTGCCGGAGATGATCCGCGAGATCGAAGACAACCAAGCAATCGGTGCAGGCCAATATGCCACCACCATACGCACCGCCGTCAATCGCTACGTGGTGGGCAACAAGACTCAGGTCGTAGCCGGCGCGGTACCCGGGTTCGCGAATGCGCTCGCGCCAACAGTGCAGGAACTGATCGCCACGCAGTATTTGCCAACTGGCTTTGGCCTCCGGACGCCGCTCGGCCAGACCCTCAAGGTTCAGCTTGCCCTACAGGCATGCCCTGGAGCGAACTGCGAGGTGATGGGGCTTGCCTACTCGGCGCAGGCACTGAACGACGAGGCAGGGCGGCCGCGGATTCCGCTCCTGGCCGTGGCGAGCTCGACGATCGGCTCCGACGGCTATATCTCGTTCCCGGCGGCGCCGGCAGTGTTGACCGGGGCAGGGGGCAGCAGCACCGCGAATCCGGTCGCCGGCACACYAGCCGGGATCCTAGGCATTCGGGTCGGGTTCGGCAGCTACGGCTACGCGAATATCGCGTCAGACCTGATCGGGCCTTGCGTGAGCATCACGAGCTTTGACGGCCAGATTAAGGTTAAGTGCAACGGCAGTGTCACGGTCACGGACGGCACCAACACGTCGACGTTGAACGCGGCTGGGTTTTCCAATCCGACCGGGACCGTTCAATCGAAGGACGTGGCGACAACGGGGGAGAATTATCTTCGCGGCACGGCAACGGCCAACACCGCTTGCACCGTGCCAGGATCAACACGGACCAATGCCAACGGCACCGGCCTGGTGGTGTGCGGCAATGGCATCTGGCAGCCAGTCGGCACGGCCGTCGCCAATATCATCGCCGGCATGGCCTGCGGGACCAACGGGCAGATAGCAACCAGCGGCAGCAACGTTGGCTTCATCTGCCGAGGGGGGCAGTATCAGCTACTGACGACGGCATTCGGGGCGATGACGGTCACCCGCAAGATCGAGAACGTCACGGACGGCATGATCTTCGCCAAGGACAACTGCCCGGGTGGCACCCCGTGGGCGCTGTATACCGGGAAGCTACTACTCGTGAATGGGACGGGCCATGTTATGCCGACGATCGAGGGCAGCTACTATGCTGCGGTGGACAACGGGAACACGTGGTACGCGCAGGCTTCTGGAAGGTCCGCTAGCGGCTGGTATAGCGGCAATGACGTCGCTAACATGGGCGGACAACTGGTCGGTATCCTCACGACGGGGTGCGCCTATTGAGCGAGGGATGCTGATCGAGAAAAAGCCCCGCTGGCGGGGCTTTTTTTCAATCGGCTATGGGATGCTGTATCGAATAATCGAGATCTGCCCATCTGCAGCCTCAAAGACCTCGATAGCAGTGTTAACAAGGTCGTCGCAACCCCCCAGTTCCGTCAAGACGACACCAAACAAATCTCGCTGTCGGATCAGGTCCATCGGAAACTCAGAATTGAGGCAAACAAGTCCCGCGTGGATCTCCGCGCGCGCATGGATGCCGCTCGGTGGCCCGCCGGTAGGTCCTCGGAAATCCCGCGCATTGTGAGTCACCAATGTGTAGTCCTCGGCCAGAACGTGGCGCATCAGATCATGATCCTTGAGGCCCAGCCAGCCCCGGTTCCGCACGCAAGTGGTCTCAGGATGCCCAGCAGATAGCGCCATCGAAACCAGGTCCGGAGAGAGACATTCGTCTATGAGGAACTTAAAGCCCATTATCGTGAGCTTCCTGGACGTACGATCTTAGTGCTCTGAACTTTCCACGTTGGATTGGCATCTGCGAGTTTGCGAGGCCGGCCGCGCCTTGGATGGATTTGTTGATAGACCTCAGCGTCCTGAATCAAATCTGACGTTAGAAATGTGTAGGCCTCCCGAAGGCGGTCGTGGCTTAGTCCGGCAGCTTTGGAACTTGTCACAATGTCAATCGGCACTCGCGTGCCCGCAAATACAGGGACACCTCCCATGACAGCCGGGTCCTCCGTGATACTCCGGTTAGCCCGTTCGACGCTGGCGGCACGATCCAGACCTACGAGAATGAAGTCGGACAGCTCGATCGATCCAAATGAGAGTTTGACCTTCCAATCGAATGCGGAGAGCGGAAAATGCAACGCTAGAAAGATCTCAGAATCACCTCGGCTCAAAAGCCGATCCGTGAGAATCTCAAGCACTCTGCGGCGCAAGGACTTGCTGAGATCATCGCTAGTTTCGAAATAGAACTTTGCGAACGGTCCAACTATGCGGGCGAACTGACGCCCATCCTCGCGATCTACCAGATCGTGAGGCAACACGTCTTCGTCGACGGCCCGGTTGATCTCCTTGTCCGTAAGGCCCGCAATGAAGGCAACTTCAGACGAGGGGACCCAAGATGATGAGTGTCTCATGAGGTACCTATTAAATATTCCAGATATCCGGAATAATTATAGGGCATTTCGTCTGAGTGTCGGGCTCAGCGCGGGACATTTGCTCAGGTGCGCCCTTCGGGGCAGCGGGACGGCTGAGGCGGCTTGGTCTCTGGGACGGGCGCCGACGACGCCCGCGGGGCGGACTGCCTGCTCGGCGCCGGTCCTGGCAGGGGGACTATGCTGCTGTCGTGCAGACAGGCGTCGGCGGCCTCCGGCATCGCGGAAAGATCGAGCTGCGGCCTGGTGCCTGCGCAGGGATGCCTGACGGCCTCCCGCGGACGTCCTGGCGGACAAAGACGGTTGCCAGCTCGGGGGGGCAGTACCGGTGCCGCCGGTGGAGCAACCTTCGGGGCTGCGGGAAAGCGGGACGGTGCGGGACAGAGCGACATGGGGCTCGGCTGCTGGGACGGACGCTGGCGACGGCTGCCGGTGTAGGTCGGCAGCGGCATGTCGGCTGCTCTGCGCCCGCCATGAGGGCACGTGCTAGGCGGGCACATCCGGTACATGGTCGCAGCCGCGCAGAACCGGTGCTACCTCGTCCCAGCGATCCGCTCGCCTTGAGGCCAAAACAGCGGCCAGCGCTCGCGGGCCTGCCTAGCCGATTTCTCGCGCACGAGCTGACGTGCTAGTCGTGCTGCATTAGTTGCTCAAGTGCCTTCGCTTCCTGACGGCGCCGACGATCCTCTTGCTCAGCGATGACGCGCAAGGTCGCGTGTTTAAGCAGAGACCCATCAGTTAACACTGCGGCGAACGTTCTCAATTCCTCAAGGGAAATTCGGACCGGCTGGCATGTCGATTTTATGGCGGAAGGGCAACAAGGCACCATCGCACACGCAAGGAAAAAAGAGTCGCCGTCCTAGCTAGGATCGGCGACTTCACGGAGTGTGTCGACTAAGTCGGGGGGGCTTAACGACTGTTCCAGCATAGGGCTGTTCGAGAAGCTATCTAATCCCGCTTTGGGGGGATAAAACTGGCTTCGAAGCCTCCCTCAAAGCACGTCTCTCGCCTAGCGCCTTCTGGATCCATTGCTGCGGGCGTGGCCTCACTAGTGCGCAAAGCGCCGCACGTCCAACGCAATCCGTGCATATGAGGATACTAGAATGCGACGATCCAGCCCCGGTCCGTAAGCACAACAGGGAGAATCTCAGCGCGTTCGCCAGCAGCGCTCCCTTTGAGCTTGGGAAATGCGGCCTGAACGTCAGGCAAGTTGGACCATGGAGCGAGATCGACTTTCGCGGTGTAATGGACCAGCGCCCGCTGGGTACCAAGGACAGTCTCAGGGCCTTCCCATCTCGTGACATTTAGGAGACTTCTTTTGCCGTAACATAGATCACCATCGGCGGCGTCCGCCATTCCTTGGCCGCGCGAGCCGGTGCGGAAAAATGGCTTCGCTGCTGGAGTTGGTTTATAGCGACGCATCTTCTGGAGGTAAGGACTCCGGCCATCGGAACTGCGAAGGTCCACCGTCTCCTCTGAATAGGCCACAAGCCCGGCTGCGGCCAGAGCGTCCATCTTCGTTACCGGGCTACCAGGCCGGCGCCAGGCGCTGTCGGTGAAATCTTCTGTCTTGATGTCCAGCGGCCACTTGTTCAATCCGAGGCAGAGCTCTCCATTTTCCGCTAAATACGTGCTGATGGCTGTGCCGAAATTCTGGGAGTTCGCGGTGGACTTACCGCAAGCTGTTACTGTGATCGCCAGGATAAATCCGACAATAGCCGTGATAGTTTGCTTACTCATCCGTTGGCGCGGGAGACCTCGGCTGTAGGGCCAGGGAGGGGTAGCGCACGACGCGTGGCGTCGCCCCAGTGCCCGCTCTCCTTTGTAGATGGCGCTACGCTGGTTACGAGAAACGGCCCGCCGAAGCGGGCCATCCAGAACTTGCTTTAGGGATAGGTCTTAAAGGACCAACTCTTACTGATCGGCACGCCGTTGCGCGCGCCGCTGAACGTCGCGGTGTAGGTGACTGCAGAGCCAAGCGGGGTCAGGGGGATGAAAAACGCAACCCCAGGGTTCAGCCCGCTGTCGGTCACGGCTGACCCAACCGATGCCGACTTCGCGTTCGGAGCTATCAGAATTCGACCGGGGACCGAAGCCCCGTTCCCATCCACAAGCGTGAACGACCCGACACTCAGCACGTCCGAGATGAGATCTGCGCGAACCCGGACCATAATTGGATGGCCGGGATTGGCGATGTCCGGTGCAGGTTGCGGCGTTTCACCGCCCAGCGCCCGATCAATGGTCTCTCCGTCCAGTGGCGAATAGGCAATGGCAGTTGCTGACATCTGTTGACCGCCTCCCACTGGAGTGCCGCTGTTCGTCGACACTCCAGTTTGTCCGGTGAATGTGCCAAGCTCAATCACGCAAGCGGTTTTGAAACCAAGTCCAACTGACTCAGCATTGCTAGTTAGTGATTGCAGGTGATAGACACTGTTCGTTAGACCGATGATGCATGAAGCTGCAGAACCACCGCCGCCGATATCCTCCGCTACCCAAGTGGATGCGGGGACGCCTGCCTTCGTTGCGCGGTCACGAGGATTCGCACCGGTGTAGCCGGGCTTTAGCGGATCTTCGGCATGTGCCAGCAAGATACCGTTCATATTGATATAGTCGGAGTGGGCTTGGGCCGCGATGTCGAGGAGCGGATCCTGCGCGAGCGCCCCGACACCCATCTGCACTCGGTAGTTATTGAGCAACGCGAACAGCTTGGAGCGTTCATCAGTGGCGGCATACGTCGGAGCAGGGACGCTCGTGGCCGGAGAAACTGACGTGGGCACTGCCGGCGTAACAGGGGTTGTAGGTGTTGTGGGCGTGGTAGGGGAACTGGTCGACGGCTGAGTATTGACGGCTTCACTACCACCACCACCGCACCCCGACAGCGCAGCAACGATGGACAAAATGAGGATTGTCTTTTGCATGATTGATTGACCTTTCCGATGGGTTGGTGCTTTGAAGCACAACCTCAATTTATCGCGAACATTTGTCCGTGCAACTCTAGCATGCACCGATTCGACGACCACACTTTGAGGCATAGCATCCCCCGTAAGTGGGGAAGAATGGTTGCACACTTCCGTAGCAATCGAATCCGCTATTCTTCTGTAGTTCTTTCACGCGCGATGCGTGGGCCGGATGTACCCATACTGCGATAGAGCCGTCTCCCACATTCTTGTGGGGAGAGATCCGGCGGGACAACCAGAGAACATTCGGTGAGGAATCTCCATGTCGCGACCCCTAATACTTGCCGCTGCCGCGGCGCTTGCCTGCCTCAGGCCCGCCTGGGCGGAACTCATTACTCTTCCAGAGGTGCCGATCACAGTTGCAGATTGCAAGCCCGGCTACGAATGGAGGACAGTCGGAGGAGTGGCTCGATGCACACCAAAGATTACTGACACCTGCCAAAACCACGGCTACTGGCCCACCGACCAAGGCGGCGGCTCCGCATACGTCCCTGGTGTTGGCACCTGCTATAACGATAAGCCGCCGCCGGTGTACGTGCCGCCACCACCGCCACCACCGGCGTGCTACTACTCGGGCACCCAGTTCATTAGTATCGTCGGGTGGGCTTCGGACTTCTCCTCGGAGCCGGCTTCGGTAACCGTGCGATACGCGTGGGGTGGCGACCAAATTGTCATTGCGACGATAGCCGGGCGAGCGGATTGGCCCAACTACCCGCAACTCTCCCCGGGCGGATCGATGTATAACGCAATGGTGTCGGTGATGGCTGCGCGAGGATTCCGTCCGGGCGGTGTCGCGACCCAATGGGGCGCATGGAACGATGGAGGACCCTACGCGTCGGCCTGGGGCGGCGTGACCTATCAGATTTGTCCAAACTGATGGGCGCCAGGCCAAGACGTCCCGCTCTCCTTTGGTTGAAGCTGGTCGCGTCGCTTCTCCTCGTTGCGGCCGGGCCGGCCCAAGCCTTTTGTTTCGACGAGGCCGCCGCGCGGTATGGCGTCAACCCATATGTTCTGCGCGGCATAGCCTTTGTCGAATCCGGCTTTCGCGCGGACAGCGTTAGCCGCAACTCGGATGGCTCAATAGACTACGGTGCGATGCAGATAAACAGCGTGCACCTGCCGGAGCTGCGGCGTTTCGGCATCGCGCCGCCGCAACTCATGGTGCCCTGCACGAACGTGATGGTCGCGGCCTATCTATATAGGAAGAAGATCGACCGCTACGGCAACTCTTGGCTGGCCGTCGGCGCCTACCATTCGGAGACGCCGGAGTACCGAGACGCCTACTGGCCGAAGGTTAAGGCCGCGGTCGACGGCTGGGTTGGGGCGGTGCGCTAAGTCCAGGCGCGCAAGCTTGGTACTCGCTTAGCCGCCAAAGGGCTGCCCGTCCGCCGCGCCCGTTTCCGTGAGTGCTCGTGCCTCGCATGCCGCCAGCAGCGCGGGATACTTCTCAGGGATCGCATCGAGGAAGCGGAGGCGCAACGCCTTCCGTGCTTCTCGAATCCCAACGTGCCAATGATAGAGATCGATTTCGTACTCGAATATGCGCATCCTGCGCATCAGCGCCTCCACGGCAGCCTCCTCGTCCGATAGCAGGTACGACCGGCCGATAAGCAGCTGCTCCATCTCGACGACGGGTACTTCGATGGCCGTCTGCTCGGACACCTCCATGATTTGCGCGCGCTTGCGCTCGAGCGCTGGAATGACATTGGCGGCGCGCTGGCGGGCTGCTTCCTTGGCCTGGGCGAATGCATCCGATGCCTCAACCTGCAGGACGCGGTAGCGCCCGTAGAGGAGGGAGGGGCGGCCCGAGCTGGTCTCGCTCAGGCGATATGCCTCGTCGGCGGCACCAAGGAGGCGCTGGATAAGCGACTTGTTCCAGCCGCGCTCAAGAAGCTGTGCAACCGTGTAGTAGTGATCGAGCGGAGGGATGGGAGGGAATGGAGATGGCATCCGGATAGTCTATGCGGAACCGCGCGCAGCACTGAGGCCGAAAGGTGTGGAAAACGCGGCTGCTCTCAGCCTGGCACCGGCGAGTTTGGAAGCAATTCCGGCAAATGGATGGCCAATTATTTGCCGGAATTCGCCAACGAGATAGAGCATTCGGGGCTAGCCGAGAGAGCATAATCGGCCAAAATGGTCCCGATTTTTCGCCACAAGTTGTTAATTTCTCTTTATAAATCAATGGCTTGATCGGCCACGAATTTGCCCGCGCGGGCAAATTCGAGCGGGCCGCGGAGCCAACCGCGCGATTCGGTGGAGTGCGGCTTCGAGGAGCACGCCAATGTGGTCGGCGCGATCACCATCCAATTCGGCCTGTCGCGTAGCGACACCTAGGCGGCGCCGTCCGACGATGTTGAATTCCGGTAAAGAGCTAGCTAAATATTTTCCAGAATTCCCATTTCTGCCAATAAAAACAACGACTTAGAGAGGCCAGAAGTGTTCACGGTGAACAGCGGAATGGGGCGGGGAAGCGATCCCGCCCCTGAGTGCGGGGGGCGGGCCGGACAAGCCGATAGAGTCTCGCCTAAGAGGAGACGCCCCAGCAGTAATAGCCGCGCGCATTCGCCATGATCGGGTTCGAGACCTTCCGGATGTCGGCGGCCGGAAAGCGCTTGCGAAGCGCTTCCTCGAACAGACCCAGACCGCCCCCGGTGAGAAGCACGTTGTCGAACGCAGACGACTTAACCCGGTTCATGAAGCGGTCAACCATCTCCTCGACGAGTTCCTTGGCTCGCGCATGGAATGGCTGCATATCGACATTGCCCAGACCCACCAAGGACAACTGCTGGCGTGACAGGCACAGCTCGGCGGTCCGATAATCAATGTAGGTTCCCAGCGCCTTGGTCATGTGATCGGCGAGCGAGTAGACGATCGATGTCACGCCACCTGAAATGGCGCCGGATTCATCGTAGACCGGTTTAGTCCCTCGCGACGCATACCAGTCGAATGTTCGTGCGCCTGGATCGATCGTAAGGTTGTTGCGGTCATCCTCAATCTCGCGTCTGCGGTCTTGTCCTTCGTCCACAGCCCAGGCGACCAGGCTGCCGACGGGTTGCGGCAGGATGCTCACTTCCTCGATCCGGACCGACACCTCCCGTCCATACGTACCCTGGAGCGGAGCGGGGACTGGAACGGAAAGTGCCTTGTGCTGATATTGCTCCTGCAGCTGGTCGCGATGGAGCTTGAAGGTAGAGATCGGCAGGCCGAGGATTAGAACCGGGATGGTTCGACGGAGGATACCGGTCTTCAAAAACATGTAGTGCAGGCCGCCGATTACCTGGGCTTTGTATTCAGGGCGGCTGCAATAGTCGTCGGCGATCATCGGCTCCAGGGCATGCAGGTGCGTGTCTGGGCCGACTAGGTAGTATTGGCCGTCGACAGTGACGCGCACCTCGTCCAGGCTGTGCTCTTTGCGGTGCAGACGATGGGCGTCGGCCGTTGAGCCAGTGCCTTCCGGTTTGGTGCGCGCTGGGTACACCARCTCGCCATCGCCCCAACACTGCTTGAGGTTCCCGAAGCCAACATCCATTCCTACCGCGAATCGGGCGGCGTTGTGACTCGACATAAAGCTGCTCCTTAGAAATCGTGCTTCCCGATTTTGGACTCGCCTTGGCGCTGCGCAACTGGCGAATACGCCGTCGAAACGGTGCCGTATTGAGCTTTCTCCAGCATCTCGAAGGCCCGAATGAGAAGCGACTTCGCATATTGCGCGCGCTGGCGGCTCCCAGCATGGCTTGGATACTGTTTTAGCCTTTTATGCAAGGGGCCGTCGTCGGGATTTATGCAAATCTCTACGTAAATCGAATCGGTTTTTCTCATGCTTTCGCCTTGTTCGGGAAATGCTCGTAGCATGCTTAAAAAATAAGCAAAAATGGGGTGGCTTATTAAGTACAAAAAGCTATAAAATTAATCAATTCCGTAGCATGTTCGTAGCAATATTTTTTTCTATCGGAGCTTTGAAGTCAAAAGCAAATACTCATCGAAAAACAGCTGCTCTCTAGGTCCACAGAGGAGCTGAAATGCGAGACTATTGCGGTATGCCCTGGCGGTAGTGGGCTCAAGAATTCAACGGTGCCGTCCGTAACGGCAGGAACTCAATCTCCAAGCTCGCCGAGCGCTCCGATGGAGTCGCTGCAGCTTGCCCAATAGCCAGTCGCCTTTTGGTTGCCACGCTTGCGTGTCCGCTTCCTACGGTGACTGGCTTCTTTTCGTTCGCTGGTGCGCCTAGGGTTGCCAATACTGAGGACACCGGACACGCGATCCCGCTTGGCTTAGCGGTCTGTTTTAGCAAATGCGTCTGGATGAGACACAGTTTCTCCGGACACGGACACGCCTAACGGCACACCCAATACACACACATCCCGATCGCCTGGAGGGCGGGGACACTGGTCACGAAGCCCGATGCAATCAAGGCAGCCTGCACAGAATGCCCATCAGAATCCACGGTCGGCGGTAGGGCGCGTGGGAGCGGTGACGGAGACGTTGCTGCGACGGTCGGGTTGCGTTGCTCCACGCGCTTGGCTCATCGGCGGAATCGCTAAAGGACGGAGCTGTTTGGGTTTAACGCAGCGCGAATGCGATCCGAATTACGGACGCATTTGGTTGTGGCGTCGCCAGAATTTCGTTGTATAAATACTGTATGGCGCACCTATTCGGGCGCGCTAGGCGGGCGTAGTGGAGATATGCGCTCCTAGAGGATCGGGAACGGAGGTTTGTATGGACGAAGGGGTTTTTGACGCTCCGAAATGAGGGGAGGCCAAGAAGGCCAGTGGACGTTGTTCAATTTCTCTATGGGGAGCAAACTGTCCGCTCGCTTATCGACAAGGATGGTCAAGCGTGGGTGTCTGCGTTGGACGTCTGCAAAGTCCTCGGCTACTCCAATCCACATGCTGCAGTGTCCGCGCACTGTGAAGACGCGGGGGGACTCGCGAAGCACGAGGTGCCCACTACCAGCGGAATCCAGGCTCTGAACTTTATCAACGAGAGCAATCTTTACATGCTGATTTTCGCCAGCAAGCTGCCAGCTGCCAAGGAATTCCGGCTTTGGGTGACGCGCGAAGTCCTACCTGCCCTTCGGACGCGCGGTGTGTATACGTTGAACGAAGGAAAAGCGCCCCCGCCGCTCCCCGCCGCTAGCCCAGATTTGGAAGAGGCGCTGTCCGATCTGAGCAAGCTGCCGATTCAGTTGTCATTCGCCCGCCAGGATGCAATTCGGTACCGGCTGCAATCGGAGGAGAAGGATCTGCGAATCGCCGAGCTGGAGCACGAGGTAAAAGTGCTCGAGCACCTCGCCAAGTGGCAGGAAAGCACGCGGAAGCTGCGGCATGCGCAGATGAAGCAGGCCGCTGAGCTTCGCGATAAGGGAAATACAGCGGGGCAAATCGGGCACCTGCTAGGCATCGAGGCGGCTAAGGTCGACATCCTGGTGAGCGGTTGGAAAGCCCTCGTGGCGCTCCAACTTGCCAACCAGCCGGCTTAGGAGCGCCTGGTTCAGATGGGACAGCTACCTGAAGAGCAAACATCCAACGCGTCAGAGGAAGCGTGGAGTGAGCCAGTAGGCCGTCTTCCGTTCGGGAGGCAGGGCGCGACGGTGCGCGGGTTCACCGACCCGCAGGGGCATCAGTGGTACTGCGCGATCGACGCCGCTAACGCCCTCAGTCTGACGAATTTTCGGGCGACGATCACACGCATTTGTCGCGAGCCTGGGGGCATCGGCCATCGGATTACTGAGAGCGGCGGCAAGCGTGAGCCTCTCATGTATCTCAGCGAAGGCAATTTGCGCAGGCTAATTGCGCGGTGCAAGAAGGTTGAGGCTGATGCATATCTGGACTGGGTGCTTGACGACCTAGTTCCGTCCCGGCGCGGACCAGAGGCGCAAGGCTTGGCGGTGCGGGAGAGCGAACTCGGGGGCGTCGAGCGTCCCCGAGTAGCCGCCGACGTATGCATGGCCATTGTGCGTCATGAGAACAATTCGCTAGCGACGGGGGAGGGGCAAATCAGTGCTGATCCTGGCGACGCTCAGTTTCTTTCTCTACCACTCGGCAGCGCTGGTGCCGTTGTACGGGGTTTCCGGGATACCGAAGGCCGTCGTTGGTATTGCGCGTCAGATGTTGGGAACTGTCTCGGAATGCAGAACAGCAGAGCGATGGTGGCCCATCATTGCCTTCCAGATGCGGGAATTGTTCGCAAGGAGATCCAGACCAATAGTGGCGGGCGAGCACTCGTCTTTCTCAGCGAGTACAACCTTCGCCGGCTGATTGTCAGGGCCTGCAAGCCAGAGGCGGAGGCTTTCTTCGACTGGGCGCTGGGTCAATTGGCGCCTGACGGGGAGGAGCCTCGGCGGCCAGAGCCTAGGCCCGCGCCTATTCCGGAGCCAGATCCAGCGCCGCCCTCCAAGGCCTGGGGCGTGGGCATGACGGCGTACGAGCGAGAAAGACACTGGGAAGGCGTCCAGCTTGCGCCAAGGCCGGGGCGGCAATCGCAAGAGCCGCGTCCGTCAAGTTCAATCCGGCACTGCGAGTTCTAAATGTCACGTACTCGATTCCGCTTTGGCAGGGATGCCGCCCCGCCCACGCCCTCGATTTCGGCACGAATCGCTGCCGTGCGGGCTGGCAGGCCGGCATCAAGCGTCTGGGCCAGGTGTCCTGGGGTGGCGAGGTCTCGTCGTGAAGCCTGACGCTCGGCGTGCGGCGGACGATGCGTCCTCGACCTACGCCGGTGCGGCCAGCCTGCCGGATTCCGCCAGCTCTAGCGAGGTCGAGCGCCATGCTGGGGTTTCTGCCGAGGCGGGCAGTTCGACGGCGCCGGCGCGAATGGAGACTGGGATGGGGATGAGCAGTAGGCCCGTGCTGACGCAGTTGCGAAGAAACAGAGGAGGATCGATGGCGGGGCGGTCGCTCCGGGAAGAGGGCTGAGCCGTGATCACCATCGACTACGCAGCGATCACAGAGCGATCAGGCTTGCCACCATCATTCATCGACGCTTTCAAGCTGCTCGCTGCGGGACATTTGAAGAAGATTCGCAGCCCAAATCGGTTGAGCGACAAGCCGGTGTCGTTCGAGACCCAGTATCGGCGTGTCATCAACCTGCTGGCCTCGTTCCGGGAGTTGCGGGAAGACGGCTACAAGTTGACCAGTCCGTGGAACCTGAAGCAGAAGCACATCGAGCACCTTGTGCGCAAATGGGTGCTGGAGCTGAAGCAGGCGCCCGGGACGGTGGAGAACAAGCTGACGTACTTGCGCACGATTGCCGCCTGGATGGGCAAGCACAACCTGGTCGGTAAGCTTGACGACTACATTGAGCGTCCTGACGACTACCGACGCACGTACTTTGCTGAGGTTGAGAAGACGTGGGACGCCAGTGGGGTAGATGTCGATGGGGTATTGCGGAAGATCGAGCAGTCCGACCGGCACGTCGCGACGCAATTGAGACTTCAGGCCGCCTTCGGCCTTCGCAAAAAGGAGTCCTTCCTGCTGAAGCCGCATCGAGTAACGGCAGATGGGCAGTTGCGGGTGGACGATGGAACGAAAGCAAAGCGGCCACGCAAGGTGCAGCTCGAGACCGAGGCGCAGTACAAGCTGCTCGAAGATGCATGTCGGATGGCCAATAGCATGAGCGGCACCACGATTCCTATCGAGTACAGCCTAGACCAGTGGCGCAATCACTATGACTACGTCTTGAGGGTCCACGGGGTGACAAAGCGCGAGCTGGAGATCACCTCGCACGGCTTACGGCACCAATATCTCAACGGCTTGTACCACCGGGTGACCGGGGAATTTTCCGCGATCCAAGGGGGAACGAAGCCTTTGGACGCCCTGCACCGTGAGGGGATGAAGCGGGTTGTTGAGGCCGCCGGCCACTCCAGGGAATCCAAGAGCAACGCTTACCTGGGCAAGCATGCGCCGGCGCGCCGGCAACCGCCGTCACGAGAGGAGGTCAGGGCTGCGCTGGATAGCTGCTGCCAAGAGAAGAAAGCGGCGGCGGCGAAGCTTGGGATCTCGCGGCAAGCGTTGTACCGCATCTTGGCGAAGGCCCCGAACGATCGATAACTCGCCGGCGACGGACCGTCGCTGGCCAACTTGGAGAAGGAAATGCACGAGGACCGCGAATACTCGGCCGCAGAGATTGCCGGAATCCTGGCAAGAGGTATCGGCGTCGAGGCGCTGGAGCATTGGCCATTGACGCCGTTGCCGGACTATGTCATTGGCGTTGCGAGGGCCGAGGTAGCCCTCGAAGGCGGCGACGACTTTGGGCAACTGGAAGACGCGCTTCGCCCGCGGCGCGCGCTGCGGACCGAATGGGGCGTGCTGGTCGTGGATCATTTCCGCGACTGAGACGAGTACACCGTGGCGATTCTCGGCTATCTAAAAGCCGACCCCTATCTGGAGTTGCCTCATCTGAGGAAGGAGGGAGAAACGGTCGGGATCTATCTGAGTGACCTGATTCTCGACGAGCTGCTGAAGTCTGCCAGTCAGGACCTATTAGCCGATGGGATCGACTGGGCGGACAACGACGATACAGGACAGGTCTTTTGTCTGATTGGCGTCGACGAACCGGGCTATCCACTTGCGTTCGGCCGTTGGCTCCAGGCCGCGGGGATCGAGAGACTGGCGGACGCCTGCCAGAAACCGGACTACCTGCGCAAGGTCGATTGGTCTTCGGGCTTGCCAATTTCGCAGATGCAAGTCAATTGAGCTCTTCCAGGCGGCCGCACTACCAACGCTGGTCGCCGCTTCTGTCGCACGCGCGCTTGTGGGAGATACACCGTGCAAGTTTGGCAATCTATCGTAGCCGCGGCCGCCATAGCGGCGGTGTGTGTCGTCGCCGGCGCCGGCCAGGCAGACGAAGACATACGCGGGCTGGACGCGGACGCCAATGGGATCCGCGACGACGTCGACGCTTGGATTGCCGGGCAGCGCTTTTCGGCGCCACAGCGTCTTGCTGCACAGCAGCTCGCGCGTGCTCTGCAGGCAACGCTCCTGCTTGATCCGCGGAATGCTCGCGCGGTGCTGGATGCTGCCGAAGCCGCCAATCACGGCGTTAGAGTAAGTGCGTGATAGCGCGGGGAACGACTTCCGAGGCCGGCTCCCGAACGGTGCTCGATATCGAGGCGATCACAGCGAACAGCGCGCCCCGGAAGCGAGCCTATCGCGCATACAACGCCAAGCTAAACGGGACGGTTTCCAGATCCCCCGAAGGCGACGGCTGCGAAGTGTAGCGTCTCAGCTGGCCTGTTGGCAGTCGCTATCTGACTCCGAAGCGGGCGGAGGTGTGAAGACCTGCCTCATGTGCGATATCAACTGCATGCGAGTCCGCGCGCCACGCCGTTCCAGGATCGCCGAAACGTGTTCCTTGACGGTGTTCTCCGTCAATCCCAGGCGCTGTGCGATCGCCTTGTTGGATAGCCCGTCGAGCAAATGGCGCAATACGGTACCCTGGCGGCTCGTGAGGCCGAGCTCCTCCGGCTTGATTGGGGTGCTGCTGAGTGCGGCGCCGGCGGGTTGATCATGTGCCGCCGCGTTGGCGGCATTGCCGGCATGCACCTCATGCGCGCGGAATGGCTTCATCCCCGATAGCAGCTGAGTTCGTGAGCGTGCGCCAAGGCGCTGCAAGATGGCAGAGACATGTTCCTTGACGGTGTTTACCGTCAGGCCTAAGCGGCGCGCGATGAGCTTATTTGGCAGCCCTTCAAGCAAGTGGGTGAGCACGTCCTGTTGACGCTCAGTGAGGCCTTGCCTAGCGGGTGTGACTGGAGTGGTGGGCGTGCTTTGTGTCTCGACGTCAGGCCACACCGTTGTGGGGGGTGCACCGGACTGGTCGATGTGGAGGGGGATGCGCTGCAGAACGACGGTGTCGAAGAAGCAGGCCTTCTCCGCGAGAGGAACACGCTCAACGGGTATTCCCATGTTCGCGCTCAAGAATGTGTTGCTAGCGCGGCCAAGTTCCTGTTGCCACACTCCCCGATATCCGTGGAACGCTAGCTTATAGCTGCGGCTGTCGCTGTAACTGCTTGCCGTCAGAATGTCGTGAAACTGACCCGTCATGCTTTCCCTGCCTAGTTATGCCGGTCTATCAACTCCCGCCGGCATCATTTCCAAAAGTGAAATCCGCTGCACCAACGCCGCATTGCGATCGCGCCGCAGACTGCGTTGGCTTGAGCGTCGCGATGACTTTACACCCCGGCTTCTCGATGAAGAAGAAACGATAGAAGAGTAGGGAGAGGTTCGAATGTCCACGTCCCGCAGGTTTGTGACAGACGGGGCACAAAGCGAAAACCAGATAGCCCTGTTGCTCGGAATGGCTAATGCGGCGCTTGCACCGCAGACGAGTGCGTAGAGGGCCTCCTGCACGCGTGTTTTTGAGCCTCTGGCGGCATGTGACGGGAGTTCCTGAGATCGCGCGAGATGGGCATTGGACGGCCCGAACTCCGGTCAATCAAGATGCCACCAAGATGTATGGCTATTACAACAAAATCTCCCGATTCGCGATCTCTGAGAAAAGGTCTGGCGTGTACATGCGGGCCGAACCAACAGCACCGCCTTCGCGTTGCCCGCGGCGAGCCAGCAGATCTGCATACCTCGCATTGACGGCATCCGGCGTCACATGCCGCGCGTCGATGCCGACCAGGCTGGACACGCGCCGGCGCACCCGGGCGATCAGGCTTGCCTCGGCGTGAGTCGGTACCGACGTCGGCCATCCTGCCGTATACTTGAGGTGGCCGGGCAGCATGGCTTCCATCGCTTGGCGCTCCGTAGCCGCCACCTTCGCCAGCTCAATGCGCTCGCGAATCTCTGCCGGCAGCAGGCTGGGAGCCACGATCGGCCGAGATCGGCATGAACCAGCACGCGGGGGCCGGCGTGGCCAATTTGGTCCAGATAGCGTGCGGTGGCAATGGCGCAGGCACGCCGCTGACACCTATAGCGACGACGCAGTCGTTGGCGAGGAGGGCGCGAACCTCCGGCGTTGCGGCGACCGGCGAATCGACCGCGCTGGACCTCGATTGCATCGCCGGCGCGACGAGCGAGCGGCCTTGCATAAACTGGATAGGGCGCCACGGGTCCATTCTCTTTTTCGCTCCTGCGCTATGGCCACGGCGCAATGCCGAGGCTCTTTGGCTAGGATACGGACCGTTTAGCCGATGCAACCCGGCATATTGCCCGGGGCTCAGGCAGGGGCGCCAACTCCGGGCAAGGAATGCTCAGCGAATTCCCGCGACCGTGCGGCCGATTGCTAGCAATCGAGCCTCTGGGGTGAGCTGGGTATTGCGCAAGGCGAGCAATACGAAGCCGATGGCCTCGGAGTAGTCTCGGACCAATGCCTTTAGCATGTCCAGGTCCTCGTTCGGTGCCATCAGCTTCGGACCGATATCGAGAAAGATCCGCCCGGCGTCCCAATCGATCCCCGGATGGATGTCCAGGACGGGCTTAAAGGGCGTGCCACCTATCGTGGCAAAGCCAGGGTCGTAAGTGACCGCAAGGATGCTGTCGCGCCGGTCGTTCGCGTGGAGATGCTCGAGCTTGCGGATTGCCTCCGCAAGTGGAAGTGGTTGGCGGTCTGTCCGTGCAGTCATGGCAGTTCTCCTGTTGGATTCTTCGATTCTTCGGGTCGGCGTGGCCAACCTACGATACCGACCAGTTGGCGGATGCAAGTGCCGGTTGCAAGCCGAAGCCAGAGCAGCCTCGAAAGAGCTCGGCCGCGCCGCGCAGATACTCCAGCATCCATTCGGTCACCAGCCACCGACGCCCCAGCCTCTCCGCCGCCAGCCCCGTTCGGACCGTGCCGCCAAACGGATCCACTACCAGGTCGCCCGGCTCCGTGAGGAAGCGCACGAAGAAATCCGGGATGTCCGTCGGTTGCATCGCGCCATGGATTGGAAGGTCGAGTTCTTTCGCACGCTTCCTATATAGCTGGGTATCCGCGCAGGCGTGGCCACGCTCGATGACGTTGCGCGGCAATTTCCCCGCTGTATCGCCGGCAAAGGCGCCTGGCCGCAGCCGATAGGCGCCATCGCCATAGATGGCGGTTCGCGCCTCGCCGCCAGCGGCGATCAGCTTCCTATGCCGTTCGGTATGTGCCTGTAGCACGCGGCGGTTGTCTGAGCGTACCCGGGCGGGATCATTCGTGAGCCAATAGACCAACTCGTGCGCGCTGCTTAGCTGGACGCGGTTGACGCAAGCCCACCAGGTTGGGCCAGGCGGCTTGCTGTAGTTGACCCACGGAATGCGGTCCATGAGAGAGAGGCCGAGCCGATCATGCAGCGCCAGCAGCAACCGCTCGGCATAGAGGGATCGCGCTGGACTTCTTGCCAGGTGGACGTCGTTCCCGATGTTGATCACGATGCTGCCGCCCGGTACTAGCTCGCGGACGATAGGCTCCAGCGCCTCGCAGAGAAAGTCGACATACTGCGCTTCGTTCGGGTTGCCGTAGGCTCGCGCCTGGCGGAGCGGGTAGGGCGGCGACGTAACGCAGAGCGAGATCGGCTCTCCCAGGCGCGGAAAAACGTCCCGTGAGCGGGCCCAGACCGCTACACCGAGATCCGTGCTGAAGGCGACTAGCCGAACACCGGCGCTGGCCTTGTGCAGCTTCTGCCGTGCATTCTCGCTCAGTCGCCAAAGGCCGCGTTCGCCTTCAACCCGCTCGATGATGCCCAACTGCCTCATGGTGATCTGGTGCCAGCGGATTTTGCGCGTAGCGGGACTGTGCATCGCGGCGGCGGCGCCTATCGGGACCCGGCGCTCAATGTCCAATCGGAGTTCCGGGCGCTGTGCGAGCTGGCGATAGAGGCTGCGGTTCTCGAGAGAGCCATCAGCGGAATCCGCATAGGCCTCGGCGATCGCACCGAAGAGATCGAGTTGGCGTGGAGGTGGTGCCATAGCGGGCATCCTTGTGTGAATGGATGCCTATTCTCGAATCCCGAATGACCAGCGCAACCATGCGCCGGTCCAATGTGCGAGGGCTGTGCAATCGCGAGCGACAAAAAAAGAGGGTGTAGGCAATGAAAACCTACACCCATCGGGAACGGCGAGGGGTCAACTCGCAATGCCGATTATGGGCGACGACACGGACTAAATGTTCCCTTCTTGCGGAGGGTTCGAAGGAGGGAAGCCATCGTGCTGCACGCCGTCGAGCAGGCGGCCTGCAGCCTTCTTGCCTGCGCGATGGACCATCGCCCAGCCGTCTGCCGCTGTGGCGCCGTTCGGATAGGCTACGGCGTCGTAGCCGCCTGGCACAACTCGACCGTCGAGAGCTACCGCAGCGGTTTCGAATCTGCCGGCACCAAAGTCTCCGGAGCCGTCTGCCCATTCACCGTTTTGCTTGTACAGGAACGGCACGTCCGCCGCCGCGCACTGGTCGCGCAGGCTCCGCGCCCAGGCCGGATGCCTCGGCCGTGCATGAGGGCCGCTCTCGCCACCGGCAATTACCCAGTCGATACCGCGATCACGCGCATCGCAGTAGAAGGGAATTGGCGACGGTGCATCATGCGGCAGCCTGATCGGCCCCAACAGCGGCTCAACGGATAGGAAGCGCACCCGGGCCGGCACGGCAAGCAGCTTCGGGACGTCGCGGTCGGCTTCGTCCTGGTTGCAGATGGTGGCGCCGAGCCAGACGCTGTCCGGCATACTCGGCGTCTCGAGCCTGTCCATCCAGAAAAGGTGCTGCGCGACCTCGAGCATCATGGCAGGCACGTTGCCGATGCGCTTCGTCAGCAGCAGCCAGTCCAGGTTGGGCGTTCTTTCGATCAGGTCGAACAGGTCCGCGCGCCAGGCCGGATCAACCTGGTTGTCGAACACGTCGGCCAGGCTGGCGCAGAAGACACGGCGGCGTGCGGGAGTCAGTACCTCGGTCGTGTGGCAGGCTGAGTTTGGGCAATGGCGGTGCGGATAGTCGTGGCCGAACTCGCACGCCTTGGAGTCCTTTTCCTCGCCGCGCCAGCCGCAGGCCGCGCACTCGAAGAATTTCTCTCTGTTCCAGCGTTCCGCCAGCTTCCAGTTGGCGGCCGACGTGCGGTGCCGATTTTCCTTGGCGCCCCACGTCACGCCCAGCACGCGCGCCGGCGTGGACACCTCGGCATAGCAGTGGTCGCACGCCGGGGACACCTTGGTGCAGCCGATCCACGGGTTGAACGTGGCGTCGGTCCATTCGATCTTGCTGTTCTCGCTCATGCAGCATCTCCCGTTGGCAGGAAGGTGCGCAGTGCCGCCGCCTTAGCGAGCATCTCGTCGTGGGCGGCCTTCGGTTCGTGGTCATCTCCCCAGTTGCCATCCGTGGCATTCCCTCTCGCGACGTTGGCAGCCTCCGCCTCGATCAGCTCAGCAGCCTCACGAATAGCCTTGTTCTTGGCCTCTTCGGAAAGGGCCGGGGCGATGGCGGCCAATTGTTGGCGAAGACGTTCTGCCTCTTTTTCGGCTTCTTCCCGCCTTCGTGCCTGCTCTGGGGTGAGGTACGGTGTGATGTCGTGAACCCTCCGCACAGCATCGAGCACTTTTCCGGCATCGACAGGCGAGATTCGGTAGCCGGCGTCGAATAGTGCGCCACCGATGGCTAGTACATAGGGGTTGGCCTCCGGAGCCTGAGAATCCGGCAAGGGCGGCCGCTCCGGGTACACCGAAGCCGCTCCAGGGCCGAAGGCTTGCCCCATAGTCCCTTCCAGTACTTCGGGCCGCGAGCAAGCCGGCTTACGCTCCAAGGCAGAACCCAGGCGCGCAACCATCGTGCGTAGCAGGGCACGGAAGGGGCCCGGCTGCTTCGCGTTTTCAGTCATGTTGGTCATGGCAAGTCTCTGTTCTCGATCGACCGAGCGAGGTGGTCCGCGCCGCCAGGCTCAGCAACACGTTTCGCCAACACCTCATCCAGGGTGCGTCCGCAGAACTCGCACGTGCCCTTGCCCCAGGCGCCGCCGGTCCAACAGTGACGGGAAGCTACGCGCAGGCCGGTCTTTGGGCTGCGTCCACTCAGGGCGCCGCACGACCTCAGATGCGGGCGGCTCAATTTCTCTTTCCTTTGGCGATCACGGCATCGACCCRGGCGGCTGGCGTTTCGTGCTTGCCGACGACCATATCCATGTCCGGCTGGATCCCTATCAAAGAGACCACCACGCTCGGCACGCTGTCGCCCTGGTCGCAGTCCTCCGTCACAACGTGCAGGCGCGGCTCAATCGAGCGCCACCGCTCCGCATCGCGATTCTCGTTGCTGTGCTGCCCTGGACTCGCTGCTAAGCACTCCAGCGTATCGTCCAGGGAGAGCTTGTCATGCAGGGCCTTCCACAAGGTCTCCAGCAGTGCTCGGTTCGTCCGGCCGTGCTTGTCCTGGTACTCGTCGAGCAAACGCGCCGCCTGCCGCGTGCGCACATCCTTGCGGTCGAACTCGGTGGTGATGTTGAGGAGCCAGCGCAAGGAGTTGAGGCCGCCGAACACGCTCTTTGCTAGGAGAACCTGTCCATCGATCACCGCTGCCGTGCTGGGCTGCTCTGAGGCTAGAAGGGCGCGTGCCTGGGTAAGGGACTCTGCGGAGACTTCCTCCTCTAGCAACTCTCGCCAGGCCGTTGGGAGTGCGCCCAATGAGTCGGCCCGGTTGAACAGCATCATGGCGAAATTGCCGACGTCCACGGGATCCCCTTTGGGAATGTGGCCAATCAGCGCCGCCGCTAGAAACGACGCCGGGCATCGTTCAGGATCATCCCAGCCTCGACGCCCCTTCACGCGGCTGGCAGCCATCTTCGCCTTCATGGCGGCGGCGAAGCGGTTCACTGCGGCATCGTCCGGATGCCCTTCAATGCAGGGCTGTTCTGCGGTCACGAGCTCCCGGGAATCGGGGTCGAAGTTCGATGGCGGCAGGCCGTAGCCGACAAACGCCAGCAGATGCCGGGCCGCGCCGACGATCAGGTTCTCGTCGGCGCCCTCCTCGCCGGACAAGTGCTGATCGCTGATGGTCAAGATCGTGCGACCGTCCTGCTCGACGCGCACGGACCAGTTCTCGCCCATGGCACGCGAGTCATTGGCCACCGCCTCGGCGCTCGAGTGCGGGCCGGCGAAGCGGCGTTTCATGTCGAACAGAGCGGCAGAAGGGTTTTGATTGTAGTACTCAACAGCGGCCCGTTCGTCATGGACGGTCCCGACGTGCTGAGGCAAGGGCGAGGACATCGGCTTCGCGGCCCGCTTGGCACGGATCTGCTCGACCTTCGTCCAGATGCGCGCGAGTTCTGTCTCGCCGGCCTCGTGCATGTCCAGACCCTGCGCCAGGCAAAGCGCGGCCAGCGTCACCATAACGCCGCCGACTTCCTGGGCTCTTTCGCCAACTGGGCGCCCATAGACGTAGTCCACAAGCTGATGCGCCTCGCTCTGCGTGGCCCCGCACGCTTGCACGAGTTCCAAGGCCTCTTCGAGGAAGCGGTAGTTGCGTTCCTGGCTATTCGCAGCGATCTCGGCGCCAAAGCACGCCAGCATCCAGGGTTGAACGCGCGCCTGGAATGCTGACTGCTCCGGCGGCTGGGGGGCGTGGGGCTGGGCTCGAATGGCGCGGGTGAGATCTGCGCGCACGTACTCGACGTCGGCGTCGTGTTGCCGGCCAGCGCACCAAGTGACCTCATGCAGATCACCGAATGAGGTGTTATCGGCGATGTCGCCCACAACCAACACGATGTGCTCCGGGGCGTTCACCACCACCGCCTGCGCGCCCTCGCGGTGTGTTACTGGCTGCGGCATGACACGCAGAGCTCTGCGCATGCGCTCCACGGCGTTCTCAGGTGTCACCGCACCGTACTGGAGTTCGGTTTGGATACCCAGGATTGCGCCGAGCAACTCCTTTGCATCTTGCCCTTCAGCGAATTGGACTCCTGCCTGGAAATTCTCGGTAGGCTTGCAGTCTTCGATCATCTTAGATGGCTCCTTTGACGATTACGGCGGAAAAGATAGCTGCGTACGTCGCTGCATTCGGTCTTGCCATGGTGGCGACGACGTCATTCCCATTTGTCAGGATGAAGTGGGTCTTTCGCTCGGCTAGCTTCCATCCTGGCGGGAGCGCTCCTTCGTGCTTGTCCTCGCTGGGCTGCTCTGCCGCCGAAGGAAGGCTAGTGCGGTGCGCAAGCTGCCAGCCGATCGGCAGCTCGGGCAGGCCGGCGTGGCGCTCGGTTGCGGGGCGGCCTCCCGAGCGGCGTTGAGCGTGTCGCACACCCATTGCACTATCTCGGTTTTCACTGTATGCAGTCAATAAACGACGTCACTCACAGTTGCCTCAGGCATAGCCCAAGGTAACAGCGCGGCATAGTCATCGGCCGTGGTGGCCAGAGGCAACTTGGTGAACAGCCAGACGAGGTAGCGATACGGGTCAATGCCGTTGGCTTTGCATGTCTCAACGAGGGAATAAAGATTGGCACTGGCATGCGCGCCTGCGACGGTGGAGGCGAATAGCCAGCCGCGGCGCCCGACGACAAATGGGCGAATCGCGTTCTCGCAAGGGTTGTTACATATCGGCCAAGAGCCGTTTTTTATGTAACGGATCAGCTTCGGCCACTGCCCGTTGAGGTAGTGCAAAGCCTTGCCAAGCAAGCCACCTGGCACGACGGTATCACGATGCTCGGTGAGCAGCTTTTCGATGAGATCGAGAACCCGAGCGCTGTAGCGCGCGCGTAAGCGCAAGCGTCGTTCAGCCGTCCATTGCGCGCTGCGCGCCTCGGCGGCATAGAGCTTGGCAATCAGCCTGACGAAGCGCGTAGGTAGCTGATCTGGCGAGCGTGCCGCTTTGGGAATGGCGTCCTCGGCCTTGATGAAGTATCGCCTGGCATGAGCCTTATGCCGAGCTCGGCATAATGCAGAGGATTTTTTGTTTAGCGGTCGCGGCCTCAGATGCATGAGTCGAGCCGGCGAGATCGGTCCGCGAGCGGTAAATAAAAAATCGTTTGTGCTAAACCGCTCCGCAGGCGCTGGCGTCTATGGGCATTGAATGAACGGCGCGGTGATTTGCGGTACCCGGCGCGTGGCCATCGCACGCCGGAAGCGGGCGGTCTGACAGAGCCGGTCGCGCGAAGACAGTGAGAATGCGAGGGTCAGCGGGCAGATAGTGCGGAGTTTCGCGACATTGTGATGGTGCGAAGACGGCAAAGCACGAGTTGGTTCGCGTTGGCCGCATGGGGAAGACCAACGTGCTGGGGGCTGGTGCTGATGCCGGTCAATGTCCATGACTGGGATCAGGTGGAGCCCGCGGCAGGATGCCAGGCACACCGCCTTCGATGCGGACCATGTGGCCCTTGCCGCAGACGGGGCAATCGCGCAGTGACCTGCCGGTGAGCCGCTGGTAACGGTCACGGTAGTCTTCCCCGATGGCGGGTGACGCAGCAGCGGGCGGCTCGACACCGAGCAGCCGTCGGCAGGTGGCGAGGCGCGCCGCCCGGTGGCAGTTGGCGAGCCACCCGTAGCTGCGGATGCGCTTGAAGCCGACGGGCAGCACGTGCAACAGGAAGCGGCGGATGAACTCGTCGGCCGTGAGCGTCATGGTCCTGTGGCGGGCTTCGTGACGGTAGTCCTTCCACCGGAAGAGCACCGAATCGCCATCAAAGCGCAGCAACCGGTTATTCGAGATGGCGACGCGATGCGTGTAGCGGCCCAGGTAATCGAGCACCTGTGCGGCGCCGCCAAACGGTGGCTTCGCGTAGACGACCCACTCCGCGTGAGCGGCGGGCGCGAGCCAGGCGGCGAACGCTCGCGGATCGCGCAACGGCTCGAGCTGGCCATGAAAACGCAGCGCGCCGGCGTCGAACGCGCGACGCAGTTGGTCGAGAAAGAGCCGCCGGAAGAGCCGCGAGAGGACTCGCACGGGCAGGAAGAAGCCGGGTCGGCAGGCGATCCAGCGCTCGCCGTCCGGGGCGATGCCGCCGCCGGGTATCACGCAGTGCACGTGCGGATGGTGCAGCAGATTCTGCCCCCACGTGTGCAGGACCGAGAGGAAGCCGATCTCCGCGCCCAGGTGCTTCGGGTCGGCGGCGATCGTGCGCAGCGTTTCGGCGCTGGTGCGAAACAGGATGTCATAGAGCACCCTCTTGTTCTGGTAGGCGAGCGCCGCGACGGGCTCGGGCAGCGTGAAGACGACATGAAAATACTCGACCTCGGGGAGCAGTTCGGCGCGCCGGCGTTCGAGCCATTGCGCGCGGGCGAGCGACTGGCACTTCGGACAGCAGCGATGGCGGCACGAGTCGTAGGCAATGCGCTGATGACCACATGTATCGCACTGCTCAACATGTCCGCCGAGCGCGGCGGTGCGACACAGCTCGATGGCGCTCATCGTGCGCCGCTGGGCACGACTGAGGGCGTCGGCATGGGTCTGCCGGTACTTTGGGCCGCAGCGGCGGAAGATGTCCGCCACCTCGAGCGCCGGTCGCATCGCCGGCTTCAGAAGTATGCGGGCGGTGTGGGCTCAGGCGGGATGGGTGCGGGATGCGGCAGCAGGTCAAAGGGACTCGGGGTCGCGCACACGGTGCTGGTAGCCACTTTCAAGTAGCGCGCCGTCGTCGAAAGGCTGCGATGGCCCATCAGCAGCTGGATCCGGCGCACGTCGGTGCCGGCCTCCAGTAAATGCGTGGCGAAGGCGTGCCGCAGTGAATGCGGTGTGATGGGTTTCTTGATGCCGCTGCGCTTACGTGCAAGCTGGCATGCCTGGCCCACGGCATCGCGGCTGATCGGTTGCCCGGAAACAGCCACTCCCGCGGGTGAGCGTCCTGCCAGTACAGTCTCAGGATCTCGAGCAGCCGCGGCGACAGCATGACGTAGCGATCTTTCCTGTTTTTGCCCTGGTTCACACGGATGACCATGCGCTTGCTGTCGATATCGGTGACCTTCAGATGCACGACTTCTGACACCCGCAGTCCGGCGGCGTACGCGGTCATCAGGATGGTGCGCTGCTTGAGACTGGCGATCGACTCGAAGAAGGTCGTGATCTCCTCCAGGCTGAGGATGACTGGCAGTCGGACCGGCTTCCTCGGCAAGGGAAAGTCCTCGTCGCTCCAGTCGCGTTTGAGCGTCACGCGGTAGAGAAAGCGCAGTGCGCCGATCGTTGCGCCGAGACTGGCGGGTGCCAGCTTGCGCTCTTCACGGAGATAGACGAGCCAGGCTCGGATCTCCTCTGGACCCAGCAGTTCGGGCGAACGGCGAAAGTGCCGGGCGAAACTGGATACCTGAATCAGATAGGACTTCTGGGTATTCTCTGCAAGGTTGCGGATCTGCATGTCATGCAGCATGCGTTGGCGCAGTGGCGTCATGGCGAGCCTCCTGGAAGCAGTGGGTGGAATGCCCAACCGGGCATTCACATACTGCTCCTGGCGACACCGCTCACCACCTCGCTGGGGTTCAGCGCCAGACAACCCTCTTCATGAAACGTCAGCCATAGACCTGTGCCCACCTCCCACTACCGCGTCAGCGGTTTAGTACTAGGCGCATTATCCCGAGTGCGGTTTTATCTTGAATGAAGTCGCTTAGCGGGCGTTCATGCGGTCGATCGATGATCCGAGCTTCAGATAAATTTGGATTGCTCACAGGGACTTCAAGAACGCCAGCATATCGCCCTTTGGCTTCCATGTCTTCGCGTTCGCCGGTTCAATGCCAGACTTCGTCCAGAATGCGAGCATCGCCTCGCGCTTCATCTGCAGGTTGGTCGTGATGTAGCGGCCGGTCGTGGCGACGCTGGCGTGGCCGAGATAGTCACGGATTACCGTCACGTCGGTTCCTGATTGCAGAAGCGCAACGGCGCAACTGTGACGCATGACGTGTGGCGTGATGTGCTTGCGTCGCAGCACTGGGTTGTCGCGAGCCGCCGCCGCTACGTGTTTGCTGAGAACGTAGGCGACACCATCGCGGGTCATAGGTTGGCTGTTTCGATTGAGGAATACGCACTGCTCATCGGTAGCGCCTGACATACCGCGCAGTCGGTGCAGCGCGTTGGCCGTCTCCGTCCAAAGCGGCAACAGGCGCTCCTTCTTACCCTTGCCGTGCAAACGAACCTGTCGTGGTGAGGTCAATTGCAGATCGTCCCATCGAAGTTCGGCAGCCTCGCTGACCCGAGCACCAGTGTTGTAAAGAAAGAGCAGAAGCGTGTAGTCACGCCAACCGTCGACGGTGCGCCGGTTGGGCATGCTGATGATCAGGCGGACATCCTCGGCCTCAAGGTAGGTCGCTGGCCGCTGACGAGCCTTCTTTGCCGGGATCGCTAGTACTCGCACGTACTGCTGCGAGTGCGCCAAGTCGTTGCGCAGGAGATGCTTGAAGAACCCACGGATCGCTGCTCGCCGGCAATTGCGTGTTGCTGCAGAATTCGATCGCTGCGTCTCGATATGATTCAGGAAGCGCGTCACGGCATCAGCGTCGATGTCGCCGAGCTGCAAGGAAGCAACCGCTCGGCGGCGCTGGTCAGCAACGAATTTGAAAAACAGCGTCAGTGCATCACGGTAGGCTCGAATGGTGTGGACGCTGGCACCTCGCTGCGTTGGCAGGTACTCTGTGAAGTACGACTGCACATGTGCGAACAGCCCATCCTGTGACCGGCTCATGGCAATCTGCGCTTGCGGCGCGAGAGCTGTTCGAAGCGCTGGCTCGCGAGTTGCAACAGCTCAGGCGTGGCCTTGAGATACACCTCCGTGCCGAGGACGTTCTGGTGGCCAAGGTAGGCCGACAACCACGGCAGCTTCGCGTGCACGTCAACACCCTCAACGGCCCAAGCGGTCAGCCGATGTACGGCGAAGGCATGTCTCAACTCGTAAGGCCTGGCACCCGATCGCCCGCGTGGCGGCTTCAAACCGAGCGCACGCAGCAGATATCGCAACGCATCCGAGGCCGCACGCACAGTGAGCGCTGATCCGTCGCGACGGATGAAGAGTGTCAATGGATCGTCGGCCCGGCTTGCCGACAGGACTTCCTTGCGCTGGCGCAGGTAGAAGCGTAGTTCGGCGACTAAATCGTCGCGGATTGCCAGGATGCGCGAGCGCCCCTTGCACTGTCAGAACGGCCATGCGTAGATCGACGTCGGCCAGATGCAGCCTGGTAGCTTCGCCCAGCCGCATCCCGGTGCAGTACAGTACGAGCGTGAGCGCGCGCAACATCGCACCCCACATGTTGCGACCTTCGTGCCGCGTGGCAGCGTCCAGCAAGGCAAGCACCTCTTCGCGACTGAAGATGTAAGGCACGAACACCGATTCCTTGACCGGCGCCACCGCGTGATCGGGGGCGAAGCCATATGGATCGCTGCGGCGGCGGAACAGGCACAACTGGCGCACGACACCGAATTCGTTACCCACCGTGATGGCCTTGCGGCCTTCGATCCGCGTCACCCACTGTGTCACCACTTGGTCTAATGCCACCGGGCGGTCGCCGTGCCGGTCACGGACGAAGCGCACGAAGCCGTTGAGCACGAACTCGGCACGGCGGTAGCCCATGCCCATGGCCCGCTTGAACGCCAGGAACTGCATTGCGTCGCGAGCCAGGGCGGTGGCGGTAGTCTTCGTGCTCATCGCGGCACCGGAAGAGAGACCTCACGCAGCGACTGTGTGGCGATACGCACATAGGCAGACTCACGAATTTGACGCCGGTCTTCGGTCGCGACATCTGCAGCGTGCTGGCATCCCAGTCAATGTCCTGCAGTTGCAAGCCGATCACTTCGCCAGCGCCCAAACCATAGGTACTCATCATCAACAGCAGCGCATGGTCGCGCAGTCCGCGTGCCGTGCTTGTGTCCACAGCGCGCAGCAGTCGCCGAACGTCCTCCCACGGTAACGCGCGTTGGGGGCGTTCGAACCTGGGCTGTACCGGCGAGATTACCCCATCGGCCAAGTTGGTGCGAATGCGCCCGCTGGCCAGCAGGAACCGGGAAAAGGATCTAATCGTGCTGGCGATGCCGGCTGTCGTCGAACGTGCATAGCGACTGGCGCATTCGATTAGGAATGCGTCGATGTCGGGCAAGCTCAGACGACGCCAGGATTTGCCAGATCGACGCAGGTGCTCCAAGAGCTTGCCGACATCGTCGAGCTTCTTGCGAATCGTGATCTCAGGGTTGCCACGATGTTGCCCAAGGTAGTCAGCGTAGCCACGCAGAACCGCCGTAGCAGGTCGTCGACGGCGTTCGATGGATTGCCACGGCGACACCGGCAAGCCCATGACTTCGTAAACGCGCCGCAGCGAACGCAGAGACGAACTCGCGAGACCGAGATGCACGGGGTTGATCTTGCGAAAGCGCGTGTACCAAGCCCGGAAGCGTTTCACGCCGGCGCGCGATAGCTCGGCGCCTTCCTCCAGCCCACGGGCACGGCAATAGCGTCGAAACCGACCGATCCACTGCAGGTACTGCTGCGCGGTACTTGCACGGATACATCGATCGCCATGCCATACGCGCAGAATGTCCTGCACGCTAGGTGTGCTCTCGGAGGGCTGGGGCTTGGGTGACTGCGTGTCCATGCAAGCATATACGCAAGCTCGTCCTAATCGGATTCAAAAGCTCATTGAACGCGCTGGATTTATGTGGGGCTGCGCCACCCTGGCTCCTCGTGTGGACAGAATCTAATGCGTCGCGCACCAGATAAAGCCGCACTCGGGATAATGCGCCCAGCAACCGACTTCGATGATGCGGCCGGTGCGATAGAGGGCATCGTGGCCACTGTAGGCGTCGGCCTGCAGGTACCCCCGATAGTCGCGCAGGAAGGTGAGCGGATGGGTGGCGGCACGGGATTCGGCGAACTCGAACATGACCGCCGGCGGGTGATCGACCCACAGCCCATTCTCCTGCCGCTGACCGGCTCCGAGGTAGCCCCACAGGTGCGCCTGCTTGGTGGTGGCGCGCCCGCGTTCGAGCAACGGCAGCGTGGTGTCGTCCAGGTGCAGGCGCGGTGCCTGCAGGATGTGGGTGCGCAAGGATGGCAGGAGCGTCTCCAGCAGCTCGGCCGACCCCAACTTCCATTCGCACAGTGTGGCACGCGGCAGATGAATGCCCAGGCGGGCGTAGCCCATCTCCTGCCGGTGGATCGGCAAGTGGTCCACAAAGGTATTGACCTGGATGTTGGCGAGCAGGCCCGCGCTGGCGTTGCTCTTCGGTAACGGCGAGGGCTGCGCGGTGGCGGTCACGATGGTGGACTCATCGTTCTTCATGGCCGCATACTTGAAGCGGATGTGCTCGATGACGGTAAGCTTGGCTGGCTCGTAATGCAGCGTCTCGCTGCGCTCCTCGCCGATGCGCTGCAGTGAATCGAAGGCGGCCTTCTCCGCCGCGGACAGATCGTATTCGATCCGCGTGCGCGGTAGGTCCTTGGGCAGTGCCGGGCGCCCCTTGCGGGTGTGGCCCGCCACTTTGACCTCTGAGGCGGTTGCCGGTGACGGCAGATCGAGCGGCGCGGCAAAGAGTTCGGCCTGACCCGGCAGACGTTCGGAGCTGGCGCCGAAGTGCGCGCGGTTAAGCTGCGCGATCTGGTGCTTCAATATCTCCAGTTGCTCCCACAGCGCGCGGGCGACCCGGTTCTGCTCCAGCGCGAGGGTACGTACCGCCTCGAGATCGGCTGGCAGGTCGGAGGGTGTCAGTACCGGAAGCATGGCGCCATGATGCGCCAGCGCCGGCAGGTTTACAAGTCACAAGATGCGCGTGGCAGCGACGGTGCAGTGGGGCCGAACCGCAGGGATCTCGATGCCTTCGAGCCAAGCGTTCAATTCGGCCAGCGTGAAGCCACGCTGGGCTAGCGTCGCCGGCGAAGGAAACCGGCCGCGCGAAAGCCGCTTGTACCACAACGCGAAGCCGGTGCGGTCCCAATACAGAATCTTGACCTTCGATCGATCGCGGCC